>JASFLV010000338.1:0-3617 GCA_050117915.1 Thioalkalispiraceae bacterium
ACCATCATCAATTAACGTAGCTTGCGCACCTTAAACTTGCGCCCCTTGATTTTGCCTTCGGATAATAATTTCAGTGCCTGCTTGGCAATAGGCCGATCGACGGCAACGAAGGCCTGGTGATCAAAGATATCTATTTTGCCAATCTGTTTGGCCGGAAATGTTTTATTCGCAGTCAGCGCGCCGAGGATATCGCCGGGACGGACCTTGTCTTTACGACCACCATTGATTTGCAGCGTGACCATTGGGGGGCTGAGTTTAAAGTTCTCACGGGGTTTCAGGGTGCTGGTTTTTTCAATGCTAACGGGACTGTTTTGATATTCTTCGATGGTCGTGACCTTTTTTGCCTCGGAGGACATAAACAGACTTAGCGCTAGGCCTTCTTTCCCAGCGCGTCCAGTGCGACCAATGCGATGAATATGCACTTCCGGATCGGGGGAGAGTTCAAAGTTAATCACCGCAGTCAGGTCTTTAATGTCGAGTCCACGCGCTGCAACATCGGTGGCGACCAGAATGGAGCTGCTTTTATTGGCAAACTGTACCAGTACCTGATCACGCTCTTTTTGTTCCAGGTCACCGTGTAAGGCCAGCGCATGGAAACCCTGTTGCCATAGTGCATCGGCCAGCTCCTGGCATTGTTGCTTGCGATTACAAAAGACGACAGTGGATTCCGGTCGATAATGTTGAAGCAGGGCAACCAAGGTTTGGGTACGTTGGCCTTTTTCGATTTCATAAAAGACCTGCTTGATCTTCTTGTTATCATGCTGACTTTCCACGCGTACATCCACCGGATTATTCTGAATGGCATGACTGATCTCTTCAATTTCATCCGGATAGGTGGCAGAAAATAACAGGGTTTGTCTTTTTGCAGGGGTCTTTTCGATGATACGCATGATGTCGTCATGAAAACCCATGTCCAACATGCGGTCCGCTTCATCCAGCACCAGGGTCTGGACCTTCTCCAGGTTTAAGCTGCCTTTATCCAGGTGTTTGAGAATCCGACCCGGGGTGCCAACCACGATATGCGGGTGATGTTCTAAAGACGCAAACTGTGGGCCGAGCGCGGTGCCACCACACAGGGTGGTGATCTTGGTGTTGGGGATCGCCCGGGCCAGGCGCCGCAATTCCTTGCTGACCTGATCTGCCAGTTCCCGGGTTGGGCAAAGGACCAGTACCTGGGTTTTGTAATAACCGGTCTTTAACTTGTGCAACAAGCCGATCCCAAATGCCGCGGTTTTGCCACTGCCGGTTTTAGCCTGGGCGATCAGATCTTTGCCGTCAAGGATTACCGGCAGACTTTGTGCCTGGATCGGGGTCATCACCTGGTAGTCCAGCGACTCAAGATTGGCGAGCATTTCCCTGGTTAAGGGCAGCGAGGAAAAAGCAGGGTTGGTCATGAAGGGTATCTGTGTCAGCGGGTTGAAAGCGGCGTGCATCATAACAGATTACCTACAGGGCGGGGGAAAAGTCATGGCATTTACCTATACTAATTTAGAAGAATAAATCTGATTAAACTGAAGTTAAGCCATGTATCTAAAGCGGGAGTGAGCCATGACAATATTCAGATACATATATAATAGTATGTTTATAGTTGCATTAGCATTGAGTGGTGTTAGTGATGCGAAGGAGGGCGACATGCATAAACTGCCTGCACCAGAAATGACCGGTGGTAAACCATTGATGCAGGCCTTGAAGGAGCGGCATTCCAGTCGCGAATTCAGCTCCAGGACCTTACCCAAACAAGTTCTTTCAAATTTATTGTGGGCAGCCGCCGGCGTGAACCGTCCTGCAACGGGCAAACGAACTGCGCCGTCTGCGAGGGACTGGCGCGAGGTAGATGTCTATGTGGCATTGGCTGAGGGCGTATATCGCTACGATAGTAACGAGCATAATTTAATCTTGCTTAAGGATGAAGATCTACGTGCTGCTACAGGTATGCAGGATTTTGTCGGTAATGCGCCGGTTAATCTTATCTATGTCGCTAATCTGAATCGGATGGAAGATGCGAGTCCGGAAAAAAAGAATTTTTATGCGGCCGCCGATACGGGTTTCATTGCGCAGAATGTCTATTTATTCTGCGCCTCGGAAGGATTGGCGACTGTGGTACGTGGTTCGGTAGATCGAGAGGCATTGGCCTCGATGCTGGGCCTGACTGATCAGCAACGAGTTATTCTGGCGCAAACGGTAGGCTATCCGGTCAGGTAGAGAAACAGGCGAAGCAGATCAGATCAGGCGGGTGAGTTGTTCTATGGTTGGGATTAAGGTGTTGTGACATATCTTGGTATTGATGGTTGTAAGGCCGGCTGGTTCATGGCTCGCATGGATGAAGAGAAAAACACCAGCTTTGTCATGCTGCAGCGGATCACAGAACTCGATGCCTACCTGGATTCCGCAAAATGTATTTGTATAGATATCCCTATCGGCCTGCATCGTCGTCATCCCGATGAGCGTTTGTGTGATAAACAGGCGAGGAAAGTACTCCGACCGAAACGCAGCGCCAGTGTGTTTCCCGCCCCCTCGCGTTGTGCGTTAGCCTGTGAAACCTATGAACAGGCCAACCAACGTAACCGCGAATGTACCGGTCGTGGTCTGAGTCGGCAAAGCTTCGCGATTATGCCCAAGATCCGTGAAGTCGATGAGTATCTTCATAATAAGCAGCCGCGACCTAACCTGCATGAAATGCATCCCGAGATCGGTTTCTGGACACTCAATGAGCAAACTGCAATGCAATATAATAAAAAGGAATCCGAAGGTTATGAAGAAAGAATGGCTGTTTTGACCCGATATCTCACAACGGCACGGGATATCATTGAACAGGCGATGCAACAGTATAAACGGTCCGAGGTTGCCCGTGATGATATTGTTGATGCACTAGTCTGTGCATTGATCGCAACACACTATCAATCATTAAGACGTTTCCCTGAGCAGCCTGAGATAGATGAAGTAGGCCTGCCGATGGAAATTGTTTATTAGCGATTATACTGATGAATGATCAAATCAACATTAACAGTCACGTGATAAAAGCCGTATTGTTTGACTTCGGTGGCGTGATTGCCGAAGAGGGGTTTCGTAACGGGCTTATCGCGCTGGCACAGGAACAGGGGCTGGATGTTGCCAGCTTACCCCACGAAGGAATGCGTGCGGTCTATGATTCGGGCTTTGTGCTAGGGCGGGGTAGTGCCGCAGATTTCTGGGCGTTATTGCGTAAACGGACCGGCCTGGCAGGCGACGATACAACACTAACGAATAGAATCCTGTCAGGTTTTGTACTCCGTGACTGGATGATCGACCTTATCAAGCAGTTACGTACCGCGGGTTACCTTACCGGTATCCTCAGCGATCAAACCCACTGGCTGGATGATCTGGATGCGCGCGATCATTTCTTTATGGCTTTTGATCGGATTTATAACAGCTATTATCTAGGTAAAGGCAAACAGGATCCTGACCTGTTTAGTGATGTGGCTAATGATCTGGGGTTGCCGACGTCGGCCATCCTGTTTGTGGATGATGATGCAGGGAATGTGAAACGGGCACGAGCTGCCGGGCTCCAGGCGATTCACTATGTTGATCAGGACAGCTTGATACAAGAGATGGAAAAGCGGGGAATTGGCTTAAACCCC
>JASFLV010000339.1:0-3598 GCA_050117915.1 Thioalkalispiraceae bacterium
TGTTTGCTCAGTTATCCCCTGCCCCTGGCTAACAGACTGTTTTAGCTAGCGTTATCGCCACTGTCCGGGTCAATTCAGGCTGACTTTATAGGGACTTTCGTGTATCGTTGCGTGCTCCCGAAAACATGTCTTGGAGAAATGGCTGGCAGGGCCTGATTCGCCAGTGCGACACCACCCGGCCTTCGACCCTGTTAATGCGGTCAGAGTGAATCGGCAGGCAGCATTGACTGTAATAAAGCTTTACTCCCTGAACAAAAAATGGAACGAGAACAGTCTGCATGGGCATTCTGACAGTCATACTATTGATTCCAATAATTGGTGCGGCACTGGTTGCCGTGACACCAAAACGATTCGTATCCAGTATTCGACCAATTGCTATCCTGACCGCTGCGATCTGCCTGATCGTATCCTGGTCGTTACTGATCAGCTTCGTAAACAGTTCGGCTGAACTACAGTTTGCCGAACATATACCCTGGAACCCTAGACTGGGAACCTCCTACTCGGTCGGCATTGATGGTATTTCCCTGCCGCTGATCCTGCTGGCAACGCTGTTGTGTTTCATTGCGATCCTGAGTTCGCATAAATTTGAGGAGCAAAGTAAGGGCTACTACTCCTTAATGCTGCTTCTCGAGTCCGCCCTGCTCGGCGTGTTCGTGGCCCAGGACTGGTCGCTATTTTATATCTTCTGGGAGCTAACGCTTATTCCCCTGTTCTTTTTGATCGACCGTTGGGGTGGGAAACGTAAACATCAGGCTGCTCTAAACTTTGTCCTGTATACCATGGGCGGTTCTGTATTTATGCTGGTTAGCCTGTTGCTTGTCTTCGACTCAATGCCAGCGCATTCGTTTGCCATGGTCGATATGCTGGCGGCACCCGAATACATCGAACACGGTACCCAGATTCTCATTTTTCTTGGGTTTATGATCGGCTTCGGCGTAAAGATTCCTATTGTCCCCCTCCATGGCTGGCTCTCACTTGCCCATGTCGAGGCACCCAGTCCGGTGAGTATCCTGCTTTCTGGCATATTGCTTAAGATGGGCGCCTATGGATTAATCCGCGCCGCGATGATGCTGCCCGGAGCAATCGAAGCTCTGCAGGAGGTACTCATGGGGATCGCCTTGTTTGGTATCGTCTATGGTGGCCTGCTGGCCTGGCGACAAAGTGATCTCAAGAGCATGATTGCCTATTCATCGATTAGTCACATGGGCGTTGTGGTACTGGGTATTGCAACCTTAAGCGTGACCGGCTTCATTGGCACCGTTGCGCAAATGGTTGCGCACGGCCTGGTGGCAGGAACTTTATTCCTGTTAATAGGACTTTTATATGGTCTCACGGGTACCCGCGACGTCAATGATTACAGTTCGTTAGTGCGCAGCATGCCGCGGTTTGCCTTCTTTACGGTAGTTGCCTTTATTGCTGTGGTGGGAATACCGGGTACCGCGGGTTTTATTTCGGAATTCCATATCATGATCGCCGGCTATGATGAATGGGGTCTATTAGTCATTGTCTTGAGTCTAGGTGTCATGATCAGTGCCGCTTATGCGATCCGAACTGTGGTCCGACTATTTTCCGGTCCGGTTCGCGAACAGATGCGAGACCTGCCTGATCTATCCCGTATCGACTTTATTGCAGTTGCAATCTTGGTTTTCTGGATCATTATACTGGGTGTATTCCCTTCCCTGTTATTGAATATCATATCAACATCAGCAAAAAACTTGAGCCAGGTGTTTAAATGAGTCAGGCGAAGAACCATACTGTCGAAAAATCACGGCGCCAATTATTGATCGATGCTATCGATCATATGGAACATATTTTACCTGGTCAGGCACCATTAAAAGATTTCGTTCACCACAATACCTTACATGGTTTTCAAAATTTAAAGTTTGAGGACGCGATTGCTGCCGCACACGCTACTAACGGCAAGACCGGCTTTGAATCATTTGATGCTTTCAGGGAATATTTTAAGACGGGCCGGATTACTCTGCAGGATATTAATCAGGTACTCGACGCAGAAAGAAATATCGAACCAGATGAACTTCTATATAGCGATGAACAGATCACTATTACTGCGCGCGATATCTATTTAATCGCTCTCTGCACACCTTTGCCAGTCTATACTGATCACCAGTTAAGCTGGGAAATAGAAGAACATAAAGCACTGGAATTTTTCGACCCCACTGTAGCCGAGGATAAACGTAAACAGTTACTACAGGATGCAAAAATAAATAACGAAAAAAAAGCGCTGGATGATTTGTGGCAGGCGTGTACTGGTGTACTCAATATCGAAAATGTTCTACATCACCCTGAGGAACTGATCGAATTGACTTCGGAACAGGCTGAACAAATGATCCAGCACATGGTGGAGCAATATGAGGCGACGCATGATACAACTATCCTGAACAAATACACCGAGTTTCAGGCCGAAGAACTATTGCAGGACTTACTTACCCAGGTCGGAAGTAACATTACGATTCGACAATTGGTAAAAAAACTCACTGGTAAGGATTCATTAGCGAATATGCGTCAGTATATCGTGCGGCTATGTTCCAGTTACCTGGACCTGGGTTACTCTGCCTGGCAGATACCGGGCACCGAACAAGGCCTGATAGCAATCTGGAAAACGCTGGTTAAACATGATGCACAATTTAATCTGATTGGCCTGGACAGCATCGCTCATGAAATCGATGACCTGGCAGACGACGCCTATGAAGTTATCGAACTCGAATTAAAACACCTGGGGATCCCACAGGAAAAATGGGAACAGTATCTTAGCCTGGTAGCCCTGGAGATCCCTGGCTGGTCTGGCATGATTCACTGGCGTTACCGTGAGTCAAAGCAGGGGGAAAAACGGGCGATTCACTTTGAAGATTATTTGGCAATCCGCCTGGTACTGGAACGCCTTTATACCCAAAACATTACTCGCTCCTTGTGGCGGATTGATATATCACTCGATGTACTACGTTGGTACTTCCGTTCGAATAAAGCGGAATATATCGTGCGTTATTTAACTTATAACACAGCGTTACCGGAGTACCTGCATCACCAGGTAGAACGCCTGATCGATCACAGTGACATGGAAAAGCTTACTAACGATGACTGGCAGGATATGGCAAACCTGTTATGGACCTGGCGGATGCGACCTGCCATTGGTAAAAAGGGTAAATACGATCTTTATAAGCATGCCTGGCCACTGTTTCTGATCATGCAACATCTTGGTATTTGCGCAAGCAAATTGCGTGAATGGACACCACACGCCCTGGCCAGGCTATTTGAATATGTCTCGTTAATGCAGTCTGAATATGGTCAGTTTATCTGGTTACAGGCCTACGAGAATCATTACCGAGATCAGGTACTGACGGCGATTTTTCAGAATGATCAACGTGGTAATTGGTATTGTCATGAAAATGAACCACTGGCCCAGATCGTCTTTTGTATGGATGATCGTGAAGAAGGTTTCCGTCGCCATTTAGAAACCATCAATCCGGATATTGAGACATTTGGCGCTGCAGGATTCTTTGCGGTGGCCATGGACTGGAAAGGCCTCGATGATGAACAGTTAACCCCATTGTGCCCCATCGTTGTGACTCCTGCTCACGCT
>JASFLV010000340.1:0-3569 GCA_050117915.1 Thioalkalispiraceae bacterium
TTAAACAACTCAGATCTTATGTGAGCGTGGCATAAATACTAAGAAACATTACAAGGAAGATTAACCATTGGCGCTTGCTGACTTTTTTTCAGGCTTGTCGACAACTGCATCAGTTGCGTCGACATTCCAGTCATTATTAAAGAATACGCGTGGTACTCAGCGTGCCGTTTTGCTTGAATTGCAAAAAAATATAAATCTGCTGAATTTGTTTATAAATGATGAAGCAAAAACCGAAGCGATTATCAAAAAGCTCGATGTCAGAGAATACGAAAAAGCGGTCAAGAGTGATTTTAATTTTAAAGATTTGAAAAAGACAAGAGTCAGTGGTCGCCTGGTGAAAGATGTTAAATTTCTCGAACCTTACATTGGCTGGCAAACAGAACAGCTATTTGAAAATATTTATCTGAAAATACATCAGTTAAAAACAATCATTGATGTTGACCCCAGCAACGTGAATTTTCGGCTCGGGGTCAGACTCAAAAATCTGCATAAAATCATGATTCTTCTCCTCAAGCATATTAAGTATTAATAAAATGGCAGGCTCGTCAAAAAAAGTTATCTATGCTGCCTTGATTGGCAACTCTTTAATTGCCATCACCAAGTTTGCTGCGGCAGTGCTTACCAATAGTTCTGCGATGTTGTCAGAAGGTATTCATTCACTGGTGGATACAGGTAATCAAATATTGTTACTACATGGATTAAAAAAAGCCAAAAGACCCGCAGATGAGATGTTTCCGTTTGGTTATGGAAAAGAAATCTACTTCTGGAGTTTCGTAGTTGCCATTTTAATTTTCGCCGTGGGGGCAGGGGTGTCAATATATGAAGGTATTCACCGTATCCTGGATCCACAGGAAATCAAGGATGTGCATATCAACTACATTGTATTGGCTCTAGCGATTGTATTTGAAGGTGCTGCCTGGTTCATGGCAATAAAGGAGTTCAACAAACAAAGGGGTAAGTGGGGTTATGTCTCAGCAATACAGCGGGCCAAGGATCCTTCGATTTTTGTTGTTTTATTTGAGGATACGGCAGCTCTATTGGGATTACTAGTTGCTTTAATTGCAATCTATTTAAGCCAGGTGACCGGCAATATTTATTTTGATGGTATTGCTTCTATTATTATTGGCTTTATTCTTGGCGGTACCGCTATCTGGTTGGCTTATGAAACCAAGAGCCTGTTAATCGGTGAGCGGGCCAATACGCCGGTCATTGAGGGAATTCGTACGCTTGTGCAGGAAGTAGAGCAAATTGCATATATCAATGAAGTCGCCACCATGCATATGGGGCCGGATTTTGTCCTGGTCAATATGAGCCTTGATTTCGTCGATGATATTAGTGCCCAGGAGGTTGAGCAGGCGGTCTCTACCATGACTTTTTCAATCAAGCAGGCATTTCCAATTGTAAAGCGGGTGTTTATTGAGGCGGAATCACGGGCCGGGCATTTACAGTCATCGTTGTAGAAAACTCACCAGCCAAATAAAAAGCCCGATCCAGGGATCGGGCTTTACGCATCATTAAGTTATTATGGTTATGCGGCGGCAATTTTCTCGTCACTGAGATTCATGCGTTCCACAGTTTCTTCATGCAGTGCCGCCAGTGTAATACCGTCCAGATGGGAAGAAACCTTTTGCTCAAGTAGGCCCCAGGCATAAAGTGTTGCTGACTGAGGCTGTCCATTGAAATCGGCAGCTGTTTTGCGATTGATATCAATAGCAGAAACAATTTCTGCGATCGAAATCACTTCGCTTGGCTTACCAAGAACATAGCCACCGCCAGGACCGCGAACGCCTTTTACCAGGTTATTTTTACGCAGCAGTGCGAAGATCTGCTCAAGATAGGATAATGATATATCAAGTTTCTTAGCCAGAGAGGTCAACGATACTGGGTTTGGCATCTGGAATGCCAGATTAAGCATAGCTTTAATTGCGTAATGTGCACGAGAAGAAATAGTCATAGCCTTACTTTCCTGTAATTGTGTAGTTGTTCAACTTACCGTCCCATAGAAATAGCTCTTCCTTGCTACATTCCTTGTTAGTCTCGGTCAGGCTAACTGCAATCCATGGATACCCTGATTACAAAAGTAGAAATTAACCCTTATTTCCACAATGCTTTTTTTGTTAATTATTGTAAATTTAGTCTGGTTATTACTTAGCCAATCAATTGTCAGCTTATTTAAATATAGCTTAATTTAAGTGGTTATTTTATTACAACCTTAAAAATAGTAAATAAATACTTTAATTTCAGTGAATTATGGCACAATCCGCATGTAGTCATAGCAAGGGAATAAAGATGTCTTTTTACCGGCCTCACCGCTTTACCTGTTTGAGCCTTGTGCTGTTGAGCGTTGGATTGTCTGCCTGTGCTATTCACCCTCAGGGCCCCACTAGTCGTGAAATACCCAGCGAGTCGCCTGCGGCAGATCTCGACGAGGGCCTGGCGAGTCAAATTAACGCGCTGAAGACGACCCGCCAGGTTAAAGACAAAATTATGCGGCTCCATCACCAGGACCCGGTGGAAAGGGCCTGGGCCGCCTATCAGCTGGCTAAACTTGGTAGAGGTGCGGCGCCAGCCGTACCGTATTTGATCAGATTACTGAATGACGCGACCCCGGTTTTATTATCACGCTATCTGGGTGGCGGCTTTCACTCCAGTTCAGATACCACACCTGCCCTGGAGGCATCACGTACACTGGCTAAAATTGGTGACCCTGCCATCAAGGCCTTGACCCGCGCGATGCTTTCAGATGAAGAAGAGGTGCGGCGCCTTGCGGTAAAGGCGTTGGGGCAGATCGGTGATATCCAGTCTATCGACAGCCTCATAAAAGCACTTTCTGATCCTAGTCGGCGCGTACAGGCAACGGCCGCAATTGCCCTCGGCAGTTACCGGCATCCTGTTGCTTCACAAAGACTGACGGAAGAATTTACTCGTGTTAGCCCTGGCGTGCGTATTCATCTTGTTTATGCGTTGTCACAGATTAATGACATTATTGCGGTTCCATTCCTGATCAAGCAATTTGCTGAGCAAACCCCGGACGTTAAGGCATCCATCGCACTGGCATTCGGTAAGTTGCGTGATGCCAGAGCCCTTTCTACCTTAGTTAGCGCAGTCGGTGATAACGATGAAATTGTACGTGCTAACGCATTCTATGCATTGAGTTCTTTTTATACACCTAAAGTTATTGATGTATTGATCGGGGGACTGGATGATCCCGTTCAGCGCGTGCGTGAGGCGGCTAGTGAAGCGTTGACTGAGGTGACAGGGATGAAGTTAGGAACGGATAAACAGAAATGGTTGTCCTGGTGGGGCATGCAAAAGAAGGCAATGAACCAGCAAACAGAAGCTGAAAAGTGAAAAAAAGTTAAAATGCGATCAGGTTGATTTTATTACCTGCGTATTCTGCTTAAATTTATTTGTCAACAACCCCCATTGACATAAGGCAGATGAAGTTATGCAGGAACGTCGCGAATACATTCGCGTTAAATTTAGACGAGATGTCGATTTAACTTTTCCAGATGGAGAATCCACGCATTCAGTCTCTGAAGATTTTTCAATGTATGGAATGGGATTAA
>JASFLV010000341.1:0-3567 GCA_050117915.1 Thioalkalispiraceae bacterium
AATAAATCATTGCCGGGATGGGAATAGCAATCAGCCAGCCAAGCATCAAAACATGCTTGCGCCCTATTCGCTCAGATAGGCGCCCAGCAACAAAGTTGAGCGCACCTTTGACAAAACCAAAGGCAACCACAAAGGCCATCAATAACAGAAACGATCCTTTGGGAACGCCAAACTCACTCTCAGCCAGCGCTGGAACCACGGTTCGCATCATGCCGAGGGTCAAGCCGACGAGTAACACTTGCCAGAGTTGATGGCTAAACTGCTGGAGGTTGACCCGGATGCCAAAATGATAGTCTTTGTCCGTCACCTTGCTACCTTTATGCTCGGGTGTTGGCTTCGACGATGCGATCCATTTCGGCAGGACGTGGCGGGATTTCGGCCGTCAGCGCATGCACAAACTCATGCTTGTCTGTCACTTTCAACATGGGATTGAAGCGTTTTTCAAACCCCAAAGTGGAAACTGGTTTACCGGAAATACCGGCACCACAGACACTGCCTGCCTGATGAGCAGGATAGATCTCGGTGGTATCGGGATAAGTGAGTAATTTATTGTGCAAGGTATCGAATAGCAGTCCGGCCATTTCTTTTTCACGACCTGCCAGATCGGGTCGACCGATACTGCCAACAAACAGTGTATCGCCCGTAATCAGAAACCAGGCCTCTTCGCTGCGGCGGTTATCCGAAACCGCCAGACTGATACTGTCCAGGGTATGACCGGGTGTGTGTAATACCTTGATATGCACATTACCCACTTCAATCACATCACCGTCATTCAATGGCGTAAAGGCAAAGTCAACCTGGGCTTCATGATAGAGACAGTATTTTGCGCCAATCTGTTTGGCTAATACCCTGCCACCCGAATAGTGATCCGCATGGACATGGGTTTCGATAACATGGGTCATCGTGACATTTTGAGCTTTTGCTTGCTCCATAAACCAGTCTTCATCTCCGGCGACCACATCCACTGCGACCGCCTTACCCAGCGAACCACAGCCAAATAAATAGGAAAGTGATGCCTCTTTAGTAGCTAACTGCTTGAAAAACATAAATAATCCTCTAGAGACAGAGATTGACGAAATTGTAAATATGATTCATTATATGTGTATCTACTCATATGAGCAAGCACACATATTTGATTATGGACAATACAACATTACCTATCGAACGCTTATCAAAGCTACTCAAAATACTGAGTGAACCCAATCGGCTAAAAATCCTAGCCAGTATGGGCCTTGAGTGTGTTCCGGTGTCCGCCATCATTGCCAAGACCGGCCTGTCGCAGACCAATGTCTCTTTTCATTTGCGGGTGATGCGTGAAGCTGGCATCGTTAAAGGTGAGCGTAATGGTGCATTTGTCTTCTATTGCCTGTATGACTATACGATTCTGGATTTGCTCAAACGGCTCGCCGAGTGGAATGATCTAACTATCGAGAAGGCTAGCTAGCGTCTCATCCGCAAGTGTATAGAAAATGTCACATGCCTCTTAATTTTGTGGTAGTTTATCTCTCCAGGTAAAAATAATAATTCAATATCAGGACGCTGCGTGAGATCTCTGTTTTATATAACCTTCACCCTCTTCACTCTAATCTTATCCTTATCAAGTTATGCTGCGGAATCCGACGAGGCTGGGAAATGGGAATTCGGTGTGGGGCTAGGTGGTTTAAGCATCCCACACTATCGTGGCTCTGATCAACGTGAAGAATATTTCGCACCCGTACCCTATGTAAAATTCAGCGGCGATCGCCTGAAAGTCGATCGTGAAGGTGGACGCTATTATTTTCTTGATGGTGATCGATTCAAAATCGATCTGAGTGCGGCTTTCGCCTTCGCTGTAGACAGTGAAGAGAATATTGCCCGCCAGGGCATGCCAGATCTGGATTACATACTGGAAGTCGGGCCAAGATTACACTGGTTTTTATGGGCGAGTCCGGATCAGCGGTTACGCTTACGTTTTGCTGCACCGCTTCGCGCCGCCATCAATCTCTCGGATGCGGGTAATGAAGGCTGGTTTTTCGCCCCTTACTTGCAGGTCCGGTATTATTCAACCATGGAGACCGCTTTTTCCATTGGTCCCATGTGGGCAACTGAAAAATTTCATGACTATTACTACCAGGTGGATCCCGTTTACGCGACCGCTGGACGCCCTGCCTATGATGCAAAGGCGGGTTATAGCGGGTTTCGCATGACCCTGACTAACAGTCAGCGGCTTAACAAACACTACTGGTGGGGGGGGTTCATCCGCTACGACTCTTTATCCGGTGCCGAGTTTGAAAACAGCCCCCTGGTGAAGAAACAAGAGGCCCTGATGATAGGTTTTGCTATTTCCTATATCTTCAACCCTGTCAGAGAATATTATACTGATCCGTATTTCGAACAAGAATAAACTGACCATCAGACTCAGAAATTATTTACGTGAGCTAGATCAAGCTTTTCGCTAGAAATCACAATCAGCAATAAAGCCACCTAATAAGCTTTTACCAATCGACTTCAATCTCGTTAGCTATCTATTTGAATTGTTGCTTTTTTCAATTTATTTAAAATAGGCCCGAATTTCGTTATCACCACTGATAAAATATTTTAATTAGCGATGTAGTGGCGAACGAGTAATCTTTAAATTAATAAAACATAAATCGCAAAATAAGGAAGTATCATGGCAACAGAACTGGATCCAATCATTGAGAGCTGGTATCGGGATAAAGACACAGGTCGGGTTTTTGAAGTTGTCGCCATTGATGAATACGGCGGCACCGTAGAAATCCAGTATTTTGAGAGTGAAGTTGAGGATATGGACATCGATAACTGGTACGAACAAAAAATTGAAGTTATCGCGGCCCCTGAAGACTGGTCAGGCCCTTACGATGACTTGATTCCTGATGATTTTGGTGACACGGAAGAGCCGATGCATCCGGAAACCTGGGGAAGTCCTTTTGACGAAGTAGACAGCGACACCGCCTTCGATTACGGCGACTAATGTTCGCCCTTGGTGCGTAACAAACCGGCTAAACGGTTCCCCTGCTTCTGTGGACCGCCCCTTGGAAATATCTGATGCAGATATTTACTTGTACCGCGCTCTTTATCCCAGGCGCATTTGAAGTGTTTTACCATTTTGCGGACCTCGCACTGTACACCATGAGTTTCGTAAAAATCACGTAACAACATGACAACTTGCCAGTGTTCTACTGTCAAGTTCAGCCC
The DNA here is from genome assembly GCA_050117915.1 of Thioalkalispiraceae bacterium. Lineage (GTDB taxonomy): Bacteria > Pseudomonadota > Gammaproteobacteria > UBA6429 > Thiohalophilaceae > SZUA-24. The sequence goes on from JASFLV010000341.1 coordinate 3,196, forward strand.
TTCACGTTCAGCCTGGGCACGCACAAAGTCTTCACTCCATTCATCGAGATTGACAATATAACCTTCACTATCGGTCAGGATAACTTTGTCGTTGACCCACAGCTCCTTTGTTTGCATGTTTGGATACATAGGAGTTTCTCGTAAATTAGTGGCCTTGTGGCAAGACGCCTGTCTGAGGCATATCAGCCAGACCGATCTCTCGAGCGTGTTCCTGGAAACCTTTGTTGCGCCAGAAAAAGGCACCCGGCATGGTTGTTGGTATAACTAACACATAAAACAATGCGCGTCCGATAATTGCCGAGGTCAGAACAACCAGTAGCAGGCTTAGCATCATCCATACTTGAGGATCAGAAATTGACTCGCTTTGATAGA
>JASFLV010000342.1:0-3551 GCA_050117915.1 Thioalkalispiraceae bacterium
GTGCCGCGCAAAATGCGTTCTGGGTAAAGACCGCCGCAGTTTGCGTGCCTTCAGCCAGCTCGATTAAAACCAGGTCTTTTCTGTCAGGACGGCGAATCTGTGCTGCCGTGGCCTGCAGGCGGATCCCATTGATGATCTCAGGAACGTCTTCAATTGAAATCGACACGGGCGCGGATGCCTAACTTAATTTACCATGACATTGTTTATATTTTTTACCGGAACCACAGGGACAGGGCTCATTTCGTCCAATCTTGCGCCCTTCTCTAACAAAAGGCTTGGCTTCTTCCGCTTCGTCTGCCGCCAGAGTTGCCGCTTCTTCATGCTGGAATTCCATGTTCCCGCCACTACTGCGACGGCGCTGTTCTTCCATGGCCGCCACTTCTTCTTCACTATGAATCTGTATTTTACTGAGAATACTGATGACTTCATTCTTGAAGCGTTGCAGCATTTCGCTGAATAATTCAAATGACTCGCGTTTATATTCCTGCTTTGGATTCTTCTGCGCATAACTGCGTAAGTGGATACCCTGGCGTAATTGATCCATCGTCGCCAGGTGATCTTTCCACTGTGTATCCAGTACGGTGAGCGCCACCTCTTTTTCGAAGTGACGCAGGACCTCGGGGCCGACTTGGTCTTGTTTGGCCTGATAAGCAGCCACCATTTCTTCATGGATTCGGTCCCGTAAAGTCTCCTCATGCATGCTGTCATCTTCTTCCAGCCACTGGTGCAGTGGTAACTTCAGACCAAATTCACTTTCCAGCGCCTCTTCCAGTCCATGCACCTCCCACTGTTCCTCGATGCTCTGTGGAGGAATATAGGTATCTATCACGGCGTTTAACACGTCTTCACGAATCGCATTAATCGTGTCAGAGATATCATCTGATGACATCAACTCGTTACGGATGCTATAGATTTCCTTACGCTGGTCATTAGCGACATCATCATATTCAAGCAGGTTCTTACGAATATCAAAGTTGTGTCCCTCAACCTTGCGCTGTGCATTTTCAATTGCCCGCGTCACCAGTCCATGTTCAATCGCTTCACCTTCCTGCATGCCAAGACGTTTCATCATGTTGGAGACACGTTCTGAGGCAAAAATACGCATCAGGTTATCTTCCAGTGACAGGTAAAAACGCGATGAGCCCGGATCCCCCTGGCGACCTGAACGGCCACGCAACTGATTATCAATCCGGCGGGATTCATGCCGTTCAGTACCAATAATATGCAAGCCACCGGCATCAAGCACCGCCTGATGTCGTTTCTTCCACTGCTCACGTACAGACGCGACCTGGTTCTCGTCGCTATTTTTAAGCGCGTCAATTTCTGCTTCAAGATTGCCGCCTAATACAATGTCCGTACCACGACCGGCCATATTGGTCGCAATGGTCACCGCACCGGGCTTACCCGCCTGGGCAACAATCTCGGCCTCGCGCTCATGGTTTTTGGCATTGAGTACCTCATGTTTGATCTTTTCCTTATTCAACACCTTGTCCAACAGCTCGGAGACTTCAATTGAGGCTGTGCCGACCAGTACAGGTTGCTGGCGCTGCTGACAATCCTTGATGTCTTCGATTATAGCTTTGAATTTTTCCGTTTGAGTCAGGAAAACCAGATCGCCCATGTCATTGCGGATCATCGGTTTATGGGTCGGGATGACGACAACCTCCAGGCCATAGATTGACTGGAACTCGAACGCCTCGGTATCTGCCGTACCGGTCATCCCGGATAACTTGTCGTACAAACGGAAGAAGTTCTGGAAAGTAATCGAGGCCAGCGTCTGGTTTTCCTGCTGGATAGGCACCCCTTCTTTCGCTTCTACCGCCTGATGTAAACCTTCTGACCAACGGCGACCTGGCATGGTACGACCGGTGAATTCATCAACGATCACGATCTCATTGTTTTGTACGATGTAATCAACGTCTTTTTGAAACAGGACATGAGCCTTTAATGCCGCATTTATATGGTGTATCAGGCCAATATTGGTCGCTTCATAAAGGCTCTCGCCTTCATTTAATACACCGGCCTCGTACAACAACTCTTCAACGTGCTGATGGCCTTCCTCTGTCAGGTAGATCTGTTTGTTTTTCTCTTCGACGCTGTAATCGCCCGGGCCATCTTCTTCTTCCTGCTTTTTCAGCTTGGGAACCAGTTCGTTGATAACATAATAGTGCTGGGAGCTTTCTTCTGCGGGTCCGGAAATAATCAGCGGGGTACGGGCTTCATCAATTAAAATGGAATCCACCTCATCGACGATCGCAAAAGCATGGTTGCGCTGATACCTTTCCTCTGCACTGAACGCCATGTTGTCGCGTAAATAATCGAAACCATATTCGTTGTTGGTGCCGTAAGTGATGTCGGCCGCATAGGCCGCTTTTTTCTCTTCATGGGGCATGTTGGAAACGATGACGCCAACCGTTAAGCCGAGGAAGTCATACAATTTTCCCATCCACTCGGCATCACGCCTGGCCAGGTAGTCGTTGACAGTGACTACATGGACACCTTTGCCTGGCAAGGCATTCAGGTATGCAGCCAGCGTTGCCACCAGAGTCTTACCTTCACCGGTGCGCATCTCGGCAATGTTGCCATCATTCAGGACCATGCCCCCGATTAACTGCACATCAAAGTGACGCATACCCAGGGCACGCTTACCTCCCTCACGCACTACGGCAAACGCCTCTGGCAGGATTTGCTCCAGGGTCTGGCCTTCATCCAGGCGCTTGCGAAATTCATTGGTTTTCGCTTTTAATTGCTCATCATCAAGTGCGCTGATCTCTTCCTCGAACCCGTTAATGACATCAACGATTTTGCGGTAACGCTTGATCATCCGATCGTTACGGCTACCAAATACCTTTCTAAATGTTCCTGTTAACATGCGTTTTTAATCTTTGTCTGTTTACCGTTTCACACGGCATTATTTAACGATCCTAAATTGGCATTACTCTTCGGCCCATGCCTTCCTGTAAAAGCCAAGATACCCGCCAGTTAAGCCCGGCTACGGGCTAAAACGTCGTATTCTACAGGTCAGGTTATAGTTTGTCTCAATTCGTCCTTGATCCCAGGGTCTATTTCTGCACTGTCAAAGCCTTTATAGAAATCTGGCCATCAGGGGAAATTTCAAGGCTGGACTCTGGAAAATCCAACCTGGTCAGTTCCGCGATCAATTTTGCCGCGGTATGGGCAGGGTCCAGTACAGGTCCGTTTGGCCTGATTTGCCGGGCTGAGATGATCTGTCCAGACTTGAATTCACCATTATCGTATAGCGTTACTTTGAGGATTGGCGCAAGCCCGTTTCGGCCCCGCACATTGATTCCGTAATATGTACAGAAATTACCCAGACTGTAGGCAATCAACCGCCCCTGATACAATTCCAGCGCCCTGGGGACATGTGGACCATGCCCAATCACCAGGTCGGCACCCGCCTCAACCATCGACCGGGAGAACAGCACCACGTCCCCCCGGTTCTCTCCGTGGAAATACTCCTCGGCAAATGTTAGGCGAGTCGCGTCTTCGCCTTCAGCCCCCATGTGCATTGAAATCATGACCAGGTCATG
>JASFLV010000343.1:0-3538 GCA_050117915.1 Thioalkalispiraceae bacterium
CGGTCGAACCATTTCCTTGGTTCTCATCCTGGCTTGCCTTTACAAGCCCTTTATCCAAGTCCGTGTCTCACGCACTCTAAATATATGGCTGGGGTGCCAGGATTCGAACCTGGGAATGCTGGAATCAAAATCCAGTGCCTTACCGCTTGGCGACACCCCAAAAAACTGTGCTATTACCTCTTTCAATGCAGACCCGGGATTCCCAGGTTCGCTTTTTCTACTGCCGGGTTTCGAATGAAACCCGGCCTGGGCGCCCCGTTCTCGTAAAGCTTGGCGCACTGCTTTGAAACCCTTTGGGTTTCATGCAGCATTTCCTACGCTTCGCTACGGTCACACCCCAATAAATCTATACTAAACAACCAGTTAGCTTTGGTCGAGCAAACCAAGTACCGGCGAGCGATTCAATCCTTGGGCAACGAAACCATCCCACTGATCTGACAAGGCTGACCATGCCTGATTTGCCTGTTCCTCGGAATCAAACTCTGCAAAGACACAGGCGCCGGTTCCGGTCATTCTGGCTTTCGCGAATTGCCCCAATGCACTCAGGGCCGCCTGGACCTCTGGATACAGTTTGGCAACGACTGGCTCGCAGACATTCTGCCCCAGCCCAGCCAGAAAGTCGCGTATTGTAATGGCTGGGCAATTCCGTATCAATTGCGGGTTAGCAAAAACTTTGGCTGTAGAGACACTTATTTTCGGGATAAGGACCACAAACCACGACTCGGGTAAATCAATCGGACGAATTTCGTCCCCGACCCCTTCAGCCCAGCAGGCCTGCCCCTGAATAAAGACCGGCACATCCGCCCCCAGTGACAGGCCAATTTCCTTGAGGCCAGCCAGGTCGAGCTTACAGCCCCAAAGCTGGTTCAACGCTAATAGTGTGGTGGCTGCATCTGAGCTGCCACCACCCAGACCACCGCCCATGGGTAATACCTTGTCCAGGCTAATGGTGACCCCTAATTTTACTCCGCTGTGTGACTGCAGGGCCCGGGCAGCCAGATAGATAATGTCCTTCTCCGGATCAACGCCGTTTAGCTGATAGTCACAGCTAATTATGCCACTCTCATTAACCTCGAAGGACAAGCGATCACAATGCTCAAGAAAAATAAAGACGGTCTGTAACAGGTGATAACCATCATCACGCTGGCCAGTGATATGCAAAAAAAGATTGAGCTTCGCGGGAGCTGGCCAGGCTTTTGGATATTCCATTCTATTTTGATAACAGCAATGTTAGATGGCTAGATTCTAGTCTGAGTGAAAGATGAGTAAAAGAATTTTATCGACAGGAAGTTCGGAGATCCTGACTAAAAGGCACCGAGCTTCCAGTTATCGACCACCAGACGAACATCCAGCTCATTGGCATGCTTCAAAATAAAGACCTTCCGGGGTAAATCGATGCCACTGACCTGGGTGTAACGTTTGAACTTTACTTGCCAGTTTGCTTCTTCCAGGTAGGCCAATCTGCCCAGGTTATCGAGCTTTGGCTTTTTCTTTTGTGCCGGACTGGCCAGACCCATTACCCAGTAACGTAAGCCCGCAACGGGCATATACATCCCCGTTTGCTCATACAGGAGCATCTCCGGCGTATCCGCGTAAAAAGTTTGATCATCCGCGTCCTTAAGCAGGACACCATCAGCATTACCGATTAACTTCACTTTGCCCGTACCAAAAGGGCCATTCAAAATAATCTGGTAATCCTCATCGCGTTGTTGCCATTCGAGATTAACGTTCCAGGCATCTTCGCCATTACTGACTGCTAACCTGCCTGTCAACTGCCAGTACTTAATTGCGGATAGTTCAATTTGTCTTTCTCGCCAGGTCTGCTCGGCATCAATACTGGAATCGATATAGCTATCCGTACCGGAGTCACTAACATCAAGCGTCGTACAGCCTGTCACCAGAAGGGTGATAACAAAGGCAATAGTTAGACGTGACAGGAGATTACTTGGTAAAGCGCTTGATAACATCATTAAGTAATTTATGCGATGGCGTGGCCTGCAAGGCGTCTTCCCAGATATCACGCGCACTATCATGCTCGCCCATCACCCACAGAACTTCACCAAGATGGGCGGCAATTTCAGAATCATTCAGTTTCTCGAACGCCTTGCGTAAGTATTTCAACGCCTCGGCATAATTACCTAAGCGATAATAGGCCCAACCCAGGCTATCGAGCGTTGCGGCATCATCTGGATTGATTGCGTAGGCCTTTAAAATGTATTCCAGACCTTCCTCTAGTCTGTCAGTACGGTCGACCAGCGTATAGCCCAGGGCGTTCAGTGCTTGCTCGTTATTGGGATCGAGCTTGATGATCTTTTCCAGATCGGCGAATGTGACGTCAAGTCGTTCAATTTTTTCAGCGGTCAGTGCCCGCGCATATAAAATATTAACGTTATCGGGCATGCTGGCCAGTCCCTCACTATAAAGGTCATAGGCCTCCTGATACATTTTGGCTTCGCGCAGGATCTCGCCTTCTGCAAGTAAAATCTGTTGTTGTATTTCAAGGGAATCAGCCTGGAGGCCATTCAGCCTTTCTCGCGCTTGCTCTATTTTACCGGCCTTTGCATCAATCATCGCGATTCGGATTTGTGCGTCGACATTGTAATGCCCGGCACTAACAACCTTATACCACTGTACGGCCAGATCAGGTTTACCCTGTTGTTCAGCTATTTGACCGAGATAATAACTGGACTCCTGTACTCGCTGGCCAGACTTAACAAGCTGTTTGAAGATCTTATTGGCCTCTTCCAGCTGGTTAGTCTGTAAAGACAATAAAGCTAAGGCATATTTTGCTTCAGCATTACCCGGGGCGGCTTCTAAAATAATCTTGAACTGGTTATACGCCTCTTGATAACGCTTTTCGTCAACCAGGCGACGCGCATAATAATCACGTAAGGCAATGTTGCCGGGTACTCTTTCCAGGGCAGATTTTAACTGCTGCAAGGCCTGTTCCTTATTGCCCTGACGGTAAAGTGTATTGCTAAACAGGATATGTGCATCTGCCCACTCTGGCTTGAGCTTGAGGACTCTCTGAACGGCCTCCCTGGCGTTCTCCAGATCGCCAACAAGCAAGGCAAGCTGGCTATAAGCATACAGCGCGTCGGGATTATCCTGACGAGAGGCAACCAGTTGCTGCATGACGTCGAGCGCTGCCTGTTTATCACTCTCTTTACCAAGCAGAGAGGTAATCAGCATGAAGGTGTTACGTTTGCCCTTCTGCTTGCTCAAATTGATGACAGTTTCGAGATGAAAGTGGGCCTTGCTGGTATTGCCGGTACGCAGGTTCATTGCTGCCGCCACCTGGTGAGCCTCAATACTGTTGGGGGTCACCTCGGTCCAGAGCTGAGCGGCCTGCAGGGCACTTTCATTGTCGCGTGCATAAACCGCAATCCGTGCTGCCCGTTCAATCACCTCTGGATTACGGGAAATTTTTGCAGCTTCCAGATATTGCTTAACAGCAACATTGATATGGCCACGTTGGCCAGAAATCTCTGCCAGCATAAGTCTGAATAACAGCTCCGGGGTTAGTTCGGAATCGGCA
>JASFLV010000344.1:0-3533 GCA_050117915.1 Thioalkalispiraceae bacterium
TTCCCGGGCAAGATTCAGTGCACGAAAACTGGTAAACAGAAAAAAAGCATTACCCCGGCTCTCTTTTAAAACTTCTACAGCTTTATCGATAACTTTAAAGGTGTACTCTTCATCATTTGGATCCGGCAGACCAACAGGCGTATATAGCAGCGCCTGTTTTCTAAAGTTAAACGGACTTTCAAGCAATAAGCTATTATATTCCGCCAGGCCAAGGCCATTGACAAAATAATCAAAGCCGCCTGAAACCGATAGCGTCGCAGAGGTGAATACCCAACATCCCTGTTTTGCTGCTTTACGGGCCTGAAATGCTTCAGCAATATTAAGCGGTGTTAAATGCAGGCTTACAGAACGATGATGCACCTCAAACCAATGAACATGTTCTGGAGTCGATGGCTGGGTAACTTGTTGTAATCTGCTCTGCAAAACCACAAGACGCGAAAAGCAATTCTCAATCTCGGTCGCACGCTCGCAAAGTGGCTCGAGTGCAACTTTCATGCTCTCCAGCTCTTCTTGAAGATCGCTAACCTGTTTAACCACATTTTCATTTTGACTGATTGTACGCCAGGGCGATCGCCTTGATTTCTCACCAAAAATTAAGCGCCAATCACGGGTCACTTTAATAATACGATCAGCCAGCTTGTTTATATCCGGTGATTCATTAATCTGTTCCAGATATTCTTTTTTAATATCTGTCGCCAGTTCGATGAATTGCTGGGTACTGATACCAATCCCAAAAAAATTACCAGCTATCTCTGATAACTGGTGTGCCTCGTCGATTACGTAAAGATCTGCAGCTGGCAATAGTTCACCAAAGCCATCATCCTGGAGCGTCATATCCGAGAGCAGTAAATGGTGGTTAATCACCACCAAGTCGGCCGCTTGCGCCTCTCTTCTTGCCTGCATGACGAAACATTGTTGATAGTCATTACACTCACTACCAATACAATTATCCGAAGTCGAGGTAATTCGTGGCCAGACCGGGTCACCTTCAGGGATCTCAACATGCTCAGCAATATCACCCGTTGTGGTCCTGGATAGCCAGGACTCTACATCCTGTAATTGCTTGATCGATCTGGGGGGGAGATTATCGGGGTTATCTTTTTGTAGCTTGTAACGATGCAAACAAAGGTAATTACTCCTTCCTTTTAATAGAGCACACGTTACGGGTATGTTCAGGGCCTGGCGGACAATTGGTATATCCTTATTAAATAACTGGTCCTGCAGATTCTTTGTACCCGTTGAGATGATGACCTTTTTGCCGGAAGTGAGTGCTGGAACAAGATAGGCAAATGTCTTGCCTGTCCCTGTCCCAGCCTCAACGACCAGGTCACATTGCTCTTCAAGTGAATCGACAATCGCAGTGGCCATTTGCTGTTGTTGTTCACGAACACTAAAGTGTTCCAGTTGCTCAACAAAAGGACCTTGTTCACCTAACAAGTCTGTAACATTATCTAGCATATAAGTATTTTAAGTTCGTGTCCGAATCAACAGGAGCGCAATGAATTATATAATTATTCGAGAATAATTCCTTCAGCTGGCGTCCAGGCCAGTCTGGCCAGATACTTGAAACGGGCAACTGTCATGGCACCACGGTTTTGCCGTTTTGAATCAATTTCAGATAGTTCATCTTCAACATCTTTGCGTGTCGCCAGGTATATCTCCTGTGTCTCAAATGCCTCATTCATTAAAACCAGGGCAACGGCATCCCATTCTTTGTCCAGCTTTAGCTGCCCAATACGCTGACCACTTTTCGTCTCATCAAAAATAGCGCGCCCTTTAATCTGGATTCTCTTTCCTTTCCAGGCAGGATGAAGTCCAATGGCATCATAACCACCTACCGATTCATCCTCGATCGGCTCCAACTGCAAAAGTTCGCAGGCATCATGCTTGGCAATCTCACTACTAACCGCCAACGACTTTCCAGTTGCACGCTTGTATTCAGCAGCAAGTCGCCTGGTCTCCGCAATCAATTTGCTTACATCGTAGATAGCCATATTTGCACTTGTATTGGTTATTGATTCCTAATTATCCATCGCAAATTGTTTCGCCCTGGCCTGCGCTGCCTGCGCACCAGGCATATCACCCATTTGGTATCTGGCATGGGCAATGATACGCCAGTTATCAGCCTTTAGACGGTTATTCGACCGCGTCAGATTGTTGGACTTTTGTGCCAGGCCGATTGCCTCACTGTAACGTGTTTGATGTAAACGCAGCTTGGCCAGATAGTGCCAGAGACTGGCGTTTCTGGGTTCAATACGTACCGTCCTTTCCAGCAGAACCTCTGCACGTTGATATTCACCCTGTTTTGTCGCAAGGCGTGCCTTTTCGAGCAAGGAGATCACCGCACTGGATGTCTCTTTATCGGGGGGTACGGTTTGTCGCGCGTCTTCTCCGGGTAACTGCAGCGCGGACTGTTGCTTTGTTGTTGCACAGGCAACGAGCACAAAGATTGATACTATATATATAGGCCATTTCATCGGAATATTCGTTTAAACCACTCAACTGTTCTATCAATATGTCCGCGTATGCCGTCACCCATACCCGCACTCTTACATTCGCCCATCGTAGTCGGCGCTGTTCCGGCAATAAAGGCCAGCTGCATACTATTTTGACATGCGGGACCTGACAACAGGCCGGATTGCGGATTTATCCACTTAATCTCAATGCCATCAGTCTGTTCCAATGTTAATCCGGTCGTATTAATCCTGGTAAATATATCACCCCAGAGTCGGAGTGCTCCACTACTTCCAGTGAGTCCGGTGGAGAGATTATCGTCAGTACCCAACCAGACGACCCCCACATGGGAACCGCTAAAACCCGCGAACCAGCTATCCCGTGTATCATTCGTTGTACCGGTCTTACCAGCCATATGCAACTCTGATGGCAGGCGTGTCGACAATGCCTTAGCTGTACCCGATTTGGTCACCTGGATTAGCCCGCTATTGATGATATTGACGAGATCAGAACTAATTGACTGTTCAACTTTAATTGGATAACGCCGTAGTGGTTGGTCATCAACATCGAGTACTTCGCGAATACTACGCAGTGGGCTACGAAAGCCATTTGCAGCCAGCGTCTGATAAATCTGGGTCACTTCAAATGGCGTCATGTTATGCGCGCCCAACAAAATGGCCGGATATGCGGGCAATTCACCTGCCCCTCCCAGTTTTCTGTATGTTTCGTTAATCGCAGAAAAACCAACATCCAGACCAAGTCTTACCGTCGCCTGATTGTACGAGTTAGTCATTGCTGTGATCAGGGTGACGTCACCATGCGAGGTATTATCATAATTCGTTGGCGTCCAGATCGTGTCGTCTTTTGCTTTTAATGAAATCGATTTATCCGCGATTTTGGTTGCCCAGCTGTATTGATCGGATTTTTCTAGTGCGGATAAATAAACGATGGGCTTCATCAGAGAACCGATCGGGCGTGATGCATCAAGCGCACGATTAAAACCGGCAAAGTCAGGTGTCCGATCACCGACAAGCGCAACGAGTTCAGAACTTGTTGCATTGGCGATAACAATGGCTGAT
>JASFLV010000345.1:0-3531 GCA_050117915.1 Thioalkalispiraceae bacterium
AGACATAAAACGTTCACGCTGCAAGCCATTTAAATATAAATCCTTGATACGGGTATTCGATGTTGCTACTAAAGTAACTCCATTTCTAAAGAGCGTATTCAGTAAACCAGTTAATAACATCGCATCAGTGACATCGGTAACATGGAACTCGTCAATACAGAGTACCCGCGTCTGCTCTGCGATTTCTTTTGAAATAATAATCAGAGGATCTGGAGACTTTGGTAAATGCTTAAGCTTCTCATGGAGATCCAGCATAAATCGGTGATAATGGACACGCTTTTTTGCTATGTCGTCTAAACACTCACAAAAAAGATCCATTAGATAGGTTTTTCCTCGTCCGACAGAACCAATCAGGTAAATCCCAGGAATAGTATTCACCTTACCCATGAGTTTTTGAAACAGGCCTGGTGGTGATTTCGAGGATTTATTCAGGGTTTCCTGTAATCGAGTCAAGGATTCGATAGCACGAAGCTGAGCAGCATCTTCCTGAAATCCTGCCTTCGCGAGATCTTGCCTGTAATGTTCTGTTGGTGTCATTTTCTATTCAGGTTACTGCAAAATAACAAAAAATCCATATACTTACAATGAGTATAGCGTCTATTGTCAATATTACTTAAACTCTGAAAATGAAGTTGTTATTCATGCGCCACGGTCAAAGCAATTACAATGTACTTCAACTTTGTAATGATGATCCTGAACAGGATGTATACCTCACTGAACTAGGCAAACAACAGGCCCGTGAGGTGGCGAATAAAGTGCAAAATGAGAAAATTGACGTGATTGTTGTATCAGAGCTACCGCGAACCCGTCAAACCGCTGAAATCATCAACCAGGATCATCAGGTCCCGATTATTATGCAGCCTGTTTTGAACGACATTCATACTGGAATGGATAGCTTACCGGTAGCCGAATATTTTGCCAGAACACAGCAGGATCCACTGCACATATCAATCAATAATGGCGAATCACTTCTCGACCATAAAAAACGTGTATTGAAATATTTTGACTGGCTCAACACACAGAACTATTCCTGTATCCTTACGATAGCCCATGAAGAAACCATGCGAGTATTCTATGCCAGGTTTAATCATATTCCTGATGAAAAACTGCGAGACTTGCACTTTGATAATTGCGAAGTTCTATCGTATGAATTTAGTTAAATAAAGCCTTACCCTTATCTCAAGGAATTATTCAATGCTACACGCTTCATCAAACTCAAGACGAGGTCCACGAGGATAAAGCTTTGATTCGTCTCCATAGCCAAACGCACAGATGAAATTGGATTTAACTTTACCATCAGGAAAGAACTCAGCATCAAGTTTTTCACTATCGAATCCTGACATCGGGCCCGCATCTAATCCCAGGCTGCGAATTGCCATTATCAAATAAGCACCTTGTAAGGAACTATTTCTAAAAGCAGCATCAAATATTTTTGCGTCTTTACCTGCATACCAGCTTCGAGCATCGGTATGAGGAAATAATTTTGGTAATTGTTCATAAAATTCCATATCCATACCAACGATCGCAACGGCCGGCGCAGTCATCGATTTTTCGACATTACCTTCATCGAGACAGGCTTTCAGTCTTTTTTTGGCTTCATCAGATCTGATAAAAATAAATCTTGCTGGACATGAATTGGCACTGGTTGGACCCATTTTTGTTAAATCATAGATTTCCTTGATCTGTTTTTCAGTAACAGGCTTATCCTGCCAGGCACTATGACTACGAGCATCGAGAAAGAGTTGCTGTAATGCCTGTTGGTTTACTGTATCTGTCACGTTAGCCTCCTTAATTCAGATGGTCGTGTAATTGAAAGTAGCTTGCAGTTAGCCTGTAATTTCGGCTCATCTTCTGGAATAGAAAAATGAGCAAGACAACCTGTTGTCATTAGCTTACCATTATCTGTATAAGGGACATCTTCATCCGCCAGATATGTTGTTAACTCATCCAGTCCGGGATTATGCCCGATTAACATTAATGAGCCAGGCTTATCTCTATATTCACCAATAATCATAAGCAAGGTCGAAATACTTGCCAAATAAAGTTCCGGGAGATACTGAATATTACTCTGATCAATATCCAATTGTTTAGACACAAGCTGTATGGTTTGTTTGGCCCGCAATGCGGTTGAAGACAAAATAATCCCAGGTACCAGACCATGCTCTTGCATCCATTCGCCAATTTGGGCGGCATTTTTAACACCACGCTCAGACAATGGTCGTTCGCTATCACTTGGCAGAGCGCCACTCCAGTCTGACTTGCAATGTCTTAATAAGTACAACTCTTTCATTAGCATCCTGCACGATTGATTGAGATACGTTGCACCAGTCTAATCTTCTATCTAGTCTTTTGATCAATTCTAGCCTGATCATACGTGTTTCACTCACAACTTTCCATGTCAAATTATTTCAGGCAAAATCTGCGGTTAGTAGCAATGCTTAAAACCGCATGGATCGCATGACTACACCAAATTATTACAGTAGGCGTTTACTAAATCCAATTAGTGGAATCGTACAGGTTCTGCAAACAGGCAATGCCCGGGCAATCAGCACGGACGGAAGCAATTGGCGTATACAAATCCAGAGTGAAATATTAAAAACCCCATGGCATGAACTGGAAATCCCTGCCAATTACGATCGCTATTTTGTCTACGGAGTGTGGTCAAAAAACAACGGGCTTACCAAAATACCTATCCATCCCACCCTTTATCAGAAACATGTGGAACAGACTGCCAATGCTCTGATAGAGATGCTAATCCAGTACCAGGACAGGATTCCCTTTCCACAGTTAGACCATTATGAATGCTGGCTACTCGACATTAATGAGTTAAAACCGGTAGTCCTGATCAATAGCTCAGTCGATGATAATTTCCCGGATTTTTCTCGCAGCCTGGATTGGAACCCATGCGAGAATCATGATCATACTTTCACAACTAATTCGTTTATTACTCGACAGAAAAACGCGACGGTTAAAATCCATGCAAAAGACATCCTAAACGATGTGGTCCGGAACATAACCAGCAGCCCCGGCATCGCAATATGGGTAAAACGAGATAAGCATGGTGATGGGCATATTATTGCCAATAACTGTAAATCTGCTCCCATTGAAAAGGACATTTTGCGTCAGAATGAAATTCCCTTACTGGGGATAACACAACACTGGCAATCTGATGGTGAACAACAACTTGTTGATGACTATATTCAATGGCTGGCACCCAAACTACTGACATGGTCTAACCTTGATTCAAAAACAAGGGCAGAGCTGGAAATTGCCGCTCAGCAACAACCCCTGCTGGTAGATAGATTTTATCCGCTATACCCAACGGTCATCGATAAAACTCTGCTAAAGAAAATTTTAGTCGAAGCCGCTATTCGAAAAAGTAGCACGCAAGCATCTAATAAATAATTTAACTAATTAGTGCTTCACGTAACTTGGACGTCATCAGTATATAGCCTATTATATTTAGATATTCTAGATAATGGATAAAATCAGCGTACTAATGGCCCGACTCAACCGGAAAAAATTAACCAC
>JASFLV010000346.1:0-3526 GCA_050117915.1 Thioalkalispiraceae bacterium
TCAAAGGCGCCCTGGCCCGTAAACTTGGACAGTTCAGTGCGGAACATAATCGCCTGACACACTGGATCTATCGCTGGCGAAAATACTGTGCCCTTTACCAGCGCAGTTACAGCAGAAATAAGTCGCCCCTGTATGCGCCCATGCGACTGTTCTTCAGATATTACACGCCCCTGCTTGAGGCGTTTACGGTAAAAATTGCGCGCCAGGATGAACTGGAGGCCGATGTCTATGCCCTGCAGGTGATGAACGATGCAGAACTGGCAGATGTGATTCTGCGTACTGAGGTTTGCAACAGTTTCCTCAAAACCAAATACTGGCCAAAGATCTACAGCATGCTGCGTAAAAATCCCAATAACCCTCAACACCTGCCTCACCTGAATATGGCCAATGTGATCCGTACAAGTCTCACTGACAATGAATTTGCCCAGATCATGAAAGACCTGATTAACGCCGAGTCTGACTGGAAAGACAGCATGCCTGATTTACATAGCCGTCTGGAACATATTGGACAAACCAAACTTGACATCCCCCCACCCGTTATGGAAACCGCCGCGCAACGGTATCTGGGTGATGCCTTTAGTGCAGTGGTTAAACTCCTCGACAAGCAATGGTTGGCAAAAAATAGTGGCGTCCAATCTGCAGCAAAAAAAAGTAATGACAAGGCAGCCTCGAGTGAAGCGGTAAAAAAGCAAACACCCATTCAACATGATGAGAGCACGCTGGAGACCACGGAAGTGGATGATAACCTGCCGTATGAAGAGCAAAAGTACAAGGCATTGCGCCAGAAAGCCAAAAATGGCGGCTTAAATCAAAAGGAAGCCTACGAACTGGCAAGCTATGCCGAGAAGTTCGAAGGCAAAGCTGCCGCAATCGGGATGTACCAGAAAATCCTTAAAGATGATCCCAACCACGCCCAGACAATTTTTGCCGTTGGACGAATCATGCTTTCATCCAATGACCCATCCGGGGTTAAATTCCTGGAAAAGGCTATGCAACTAGACAAGGGGTGTGTCGCCCAGGCCTGCTGGATGCTGGCCAAGTACTACAAGGCCCAGGGGGATGAGGATCGGTCAAAGCATTATCTAGAGAAAGCGGCAAACGTCAGCGCCGCAGCCTAGATTTACTCTCTAGATTTACTCTGGTCGATTAACCAGAGGTGCCTGTTCTGAATGCAGGAACCACTTCTCGACCACAAAATTTTTCACGAACCATTGAGTCGATAACAACATCCCGGCCAATGACTGCTTGAACCAGCCAGGCAGGTAATCCATCAGTTCCTTTGTTTCACGTTTACCGAGACGTGCTTCCAGTTCGGTTTTATATTTCTGTAAGTTTGCCTGGCGATAATCACCCTTTGCCTTCTGAATGACTTGTGCCGCAATGAGTGCGGATTCAACAGCGGGCCGAATTCCCTCACCACTTTCCGGGTAGGCAAGGCCTGCCGCATCGCCAATGATCAGGACCCCGTCTTCTAATAGAGGACGGGTGGCACGGGGATAGAGAAGATAAGCATGACCGTGAAACTTTTCCGGCGTCTGGGCCGGTATCTTGCCCTGTTCGATCAGCATCTTGCGAAATTCAGCCACATGTTCCGCTAACTTATGGTTGTCCTCGCGCCCCAGACCAATATTCAAAAAGTTACCCTTGCGCACCACCCAACCATAGCCCTTAAGGTCCTCACAAAACAATAGCTCAGGTACCTCCGGCTCAATGGGACTCTCGGCAGCTTGCTGTTGGGTCATTTCAAATTCAATTTCCTGAGCGGCAACGATGGTTTCGCTACTGCCCAGTTTAGACCCCATGGTTCGCACGACCGGACAAAAATGGCCACCGGCACCGACCACCAGCCTGGCCTGATGTTTCTCATTGACCAGCCAGTCACCCTGCTCGGTTCGGCTCATGGACTTGAATTTTTCTCCCAGGATCTGCGTGGCTCCGGAACGTTCTAAAAGATAGTGATCAAATTCACAACGGCGAATACTGTAACTGGCCGGCGTATCACTATAGCGAGTGACGACTTCGCGCTTACCCATGTGGCTGACACGAAAACCAAAGATAGGTTGCAAGGTCCGGCCCTGCCGGTAATCCTCAATATCCAGCTCCAGCTCTTCCATGACTGCCGGAGTGACCCAACCTGCGCACACCTTGTCTCGAGGAAAGGCTTGCTTATCAAGCACGGCAATCGTTAATCCACTATCGCGCAGTGACCAGGCCAGGGTCGAACCGGCAGGTCCACCACCGACAATCAGCACATCATAAACATCCGCTGTCATCAGCCATGGTCCTGTTCATAGAGATGCGAACGTGACCAGGGAATTGTATTGTTCAATTCGCGGCTAAACACGACCTGGAACAATTGTAGATGGGCAGTGGTAAATGCCGCGATCGAACCGGCCAGATATAAACGCCAGGCACGGACAAAGTTGTCATCGAACATCTCTTTTACCTTGTCCTCATTGGCATTAAACCGTTCCAACCAGTGGGTTAAGGTCTTGGCATAGTGCAGGCGAATATTCTCCACATCCAGCACGGACAGGTGATTGGGCTCAAATATATCCATCATCTCTTTCAAAGAGGGAGGATAAGCGCCGGGGAAAATGCGTTTTTCAATCCAGGCATTCATCAGCCCCGGCCGGTTACGACCAATGGTATGAATCAGGCCCATACCCTCTTCGCGCAGACAGTGATCAACCACGGAACCCAGTGTTTTGTATTGCTTCTTGCCTACATGCTCGAGCATGCCAACTGAAACAAATACATCATAGGTCCCCTCGATATTGCGATAGTCATCCTCGATATATTCGACCTGGTCCTGCAGCCCCATTTCCCGAGCCTTTTCCGTGGCAAACTTCACCTGCTCATGGGAGATGTTATAGGCCTTCACCTTGACTCCATAGTTCTTGGCAAAGAAACGGGCCAGACCACCCCAGCCACAACCGGCTTCGACCACGGTCTGGCCGGGCTGTAATCTCAGTTTACGCGCCACATGGTGTAACTTTGCCACCTGGGCTTGTTCGAGCGTCATATCCTCATGAGGGTAATAGGCACAGGTATACTGGGTCGCTTCATTATCGAGCCAGAGACCGTAAAACTGGTTCCCGATATTGTAGTGGTGATGAATATTCTTCTGTGAGCCGCTGAGCGAGTTCAGGCGTGGTGGGTGACGCAGGTACTGCAGCAGGTCTGTCCAGAAATGACCGGGCCCGTGGGTATGACGATAGGCCGTATCCAGAAATTCCACCAGGTCCCCCTGCAGGATCAGGCGACGAGTTGAATAGAGCTCGCCGAAATAGTACTGCGGATCATACGCCAGTAACCAGAGGGCCGCACGATCAGCAATGAAAACCTTATGTGTGGTCTTGTCGCCGGTATGAAATTCGCTGCCGTCCCATAGCTGAAAGCTAAACGGTGGCTTTCCCAACATCTCAATCATCTTGTTGACCACCCAGTGATCCAGAGCATTGGATTTACTGGAACGGCGTATTTTCCGAGCCCCCGGGGCAACCCCGTGGTCCCTGTTGATGGC
>JASFLV010000347.1:0-3514 GCA_050117915.1 Thioalkalispiraceae bacterium
TCATAACGACGTGTTTCCCAGTGTTCAATAAAATCATCTCTGCTCTTGTAACGAAAATTACGGACATTATGCAGGAGCAGGATTCCATTATCGATTTCACCAAAGGGTATGTTGTTTATCTCTGGCGCCCAGTCTTTGTCGTTGCTGGGTTTAAGCGATAGCCACCAGGCAAAAAGCACGGTAAAGACAAGCAGATACAAAATGCCCTTTTGCCAGTAACCTGTATCAAGCAATAAAATAACTGGCAGTGAACATATAAAAATCAGTATTAGAGAATAACGCAGCCACCTCGATTCAGGGCCTGCGATGTATAAAGCAACGCTACCCCACAGCCAGGCGAGTATGAGCAGGAGGCCAAGCAAGTATGCTGTAATTAATTGCAAAGTCGACACGTAGTATGGAATCTGGGCTGCAGGATTCAGTTGTTTGCATCCAGTGTATACTATATATACTCAATTGGCATAGATATCCTGGTACAACTGCACAAATATAAAGCACTCTTTTGTAAAGAGACTTATACAAGTGCAGTATAACTGGTGATCAAAAATGGACTAATTAGTCATCAATTAACATGTGGCCGAAGAATGCAAATATACCAATCATAATCCCTGTAACAAACTGGGCGTGTACCAGATAGGAAAATTTTTTCAACTGAACCGGTGAATACCGCCAACTAAGGAACAGACCAAATATCGCTTGCCAGATAACCAGGGCCAGTACAGCGGGAAAGAACAGAATTTTCATTGGTATTCCCATCATGCCAATATGCAGTAGAATAATGGCGACAGTAGCGATCCCAAAGTACACATGCGTGCGGTTTAAAAATCCAAGAACAGCGTTAAACACAGGGATGCTAACCTGGGGTGAATAATCGGGCAGTAGACGATGAGCGATTGCTCCTTTGCCAAGAATAATTTTTAACAGGGTTCGACTATAGATAAAGATCAGCCCATACAGGCCTAGCTCACCAAACCCCTCACCGAGTTCAGTCCAGAATGTTTCGTTTTCAGGCGTCGGCGGATATACTGAATAGGCGTATACATAATAGCCAAGTGAAACTATAAATACGACTAGCGCAAAAACAATAACGCGCTTAACTCCGGTCATACTACTTCTTATCTTTATCTTTCTTGCCTTTATTCTGTTTTGGCGGCTTTTGATTTCGCTGGTACTCTTTGTACCATTCTCTGTTCGCTTCTCTCTCTTTCAGGCTGCGGGTTTTTCTTTCATCTACGCGGTAAGTTGGACGTGGTTTAAATCTACTTTTATGCTGATCATGGTACAAATAAGGCTTATCTGTTTTTACTCTAATCCGCACCCGATCATAGGGATCAATATGAATGTGCGGCGGCAGGATGCGGGTACGCACCCAATGACCATTGGTAAAATAAAAATAAAAACCTGTGGAAAAACGAAAATAGACCCGGGCACTTGGGTAGTAATAATAGTCATAATAATGTGGGTGGTAATAACCATACGCTGGCGGTCCATGATACACCGGGTCATAGACGCAGCCCCATACAAGCAAACTCGCAACTATACTTAGCGCTATCATTCGCAATTGAAACAAAATGTGAGTTACCATGACAATACCTGCTTCCTAAAGACGATAATTTTTGAAAATAGCATATCCTGAAAATCAGACTCTGATCCGGATCAAGTTATCTCGTGATGATTTACACTGCAGGTAAAACTGGCAAAGCTTGATTATCCCCCACCGCGGTTAACTTATTGGTCGTTGCTGGACGACTTTATCGAAAACATCCTCGAGTGCAGGATGGATACCACGTACCTGATCAATAACCGCTTTTGCCCAGTCAAAATAGCGTTGCCGACGTTCAAGCGGCCAGTGTGCCGGTGGGTTACTGGCCAGATCGCGTAAATTGGCAATTTTATCGGCAAGCTTGACCAGCTTGGCCTTGTCGGAGGCGTGGGCAGCATGCTCTACCTGCAAGCGTTTTCGTTCCGGACCCGACAGGGTTTTATCATCTGTCACTTCCATGACTATCTTGCAAATGGCCTGCCCAAACTCCATTGCCAGTTCTTCTTCGGTGGTTTCAGTATCTTCAACCGTATCATGTAGCAATGCTCCACAAATAACCTCGATATCGGTTACATGGCCTTCATTGCAAAGAATATTCGCAAGGCTAATAGGGTGATTGATATAAGGTGAAGCCTGAGGATCTTTACGGCGTTGATCCTTGTGTTTATGAGCAGCAAATGCCAGGGCCTTGAGTAACAGTTTGAGTTCTTGCTCTGTCATGAATAATCTAACTCTGGTTGTTTGTATGGTTTATTATAACATCATACTTATTATATATAGTGACAACATCGTCTAAAAATCAAGCTATCGAATAGCTTATAAGGACTTGTATTGTATTATTTAGTAAATATAAACTTAGTTAAGGTGTTTAATTCAGGAGAGGAATTCATTCCATGAAATATCTGTACAAGATTTTATTTTTGTTGCCACTTATTGGTCTTGCAACAACTGGCTTGGCCAGCGACGATAAGTTAACGATCCCTGTAAAAAGGCTCACCCTGGAAACCTCGTTAAGAATAGCCCAGGCAGCGATTGAACAGTGCCGAAAGGAAGGCGTCCAGATTGCCGTGACCGTTGTCGATCGTAGTGGACATGCACAGGTAGTACTACGTGATGTACTGGCCATGGACATTACCCTGCCGATCAGTAAAAAGAAAGCCCATACAGCGATGGCGTTTAACACGCCTCTGTCACAACTACAGGGCCGCTTCACCAACCCCTTTCAGGTACCCAAGATCGATGAGTTAGTGCTGGGTGCCGGAGGCATACCGATTAATGTAGGAGGTAGCATCCTGGGTGGTATAGGTGTCAGTGGTGCGCCTTCAGGTGAAACTGATGAGAAATGCGCAAGCGCAGGATTAGAAGCGGTACGCGCCGATCTCGAGATGGAAGGCATGTAAACGATCCTGGTATTTTGTTAAGAATAACAAGCTTGAGCTCACTGCCAACCCGCCAGTTTAGGCGGGTTGGCTTTCAACAACATCCAAATGAGCCAGATGCAGGATTAACTAACCCTTGATTACCACCAGCGGTGATAGACGGGCTACTTTTTTCGCAAGTCGGGCACTATCCGCAGCATCGACAACCGCCCCGACATCTTTATAGGCGCCTGGCGCCTCCTCGGCAACCCCACGTAATGAAGGACTTCGAATCAGGATGCCCTGCTCTTCAAGTTCATCGATCAATTGTCTGCCGCGCCATTGTCGCATGGCCTTATGCCGACTCATGCTACGCCCGGCTCCATGACAGGCTGAAGAAAAGGCCTGGGCCTCGCTTTCCCTGGTGCCGGCAAGTATATATGAGCTGGTCCCCATTGAACCGCCGATTAAAACCGGCTGCCCAACCTCACGTAGTGCCTCAGGTATATCCTTATGACCCGGACCATACGCGCGCGTGGCACCTTTGCGGTGAATAAACAACTCGCGTTTTACACCGTCTATCTCATGGGATTCGACTTTACAGGTGTTATGC
>JASFLV010000348.1:0-3510 GCA_050117915.1 Thioalkalispiraceae bacterium
TGACATTAATCCACAGGCGCCCCACCACGTGTTATTCATCCCCAAGAAACACATTAGTACTGTCAATGAGCTACAAGCTGGCGATGCTGAGTTAGTTGGCAAACTTTATCTTGCCGCTAAACAACACGCTGCTGAACTGGGCGTGGCCGAAGACGGGTATCGACTGGTGATGAATACTAATGCCGGCGCTGGCCAGACTGTCTTTCACCTGCACTTACATATGCTGGCAGGCCGCCTATTCAGCTGGCCACCAGGTTAACGCACAAGGTCCTGGGCCATGACCTTGATGCCACCATTGAGAACACTGGCCTTATAACCGTTCTGTACCAGCAGAAAAGCAGCTGCACTGCTACGACGCCCGGTACTGCAATAACAAATATAGTTTTTATCCTTATCCAGCTCATTAAGGCGCAGACGAATCTCATGCAGGGGGATGTTCAGGGCCTTTGGCAAACGGGCATGCGAAAACTCCTTTGCATGGCGTACGTCCAGCCAGACCGCACCTTTATTTACCTGTTGGCGAGCATCATCCGGGGAAACACGCTCCAAAAGAGGATCCTTTAAAAGCGAGTTAAAGTTATCCTTGGATAACCGCATCAACATGCCATCGGTCTTCATGGTTACCGAGGCATTGCGCTGTGCCTCCGAAACCAGTGCTTCCTCACCAAAGCTGGCACCCGGTGATAGTGTGGCAAGTTCAACAACCCGGGTCACCACTGCCTCACCCTCGGTCAGGACATAGTAATAATCGCCCTCCGTACCCTGGGAGACGACTACGTCATCTTTTTTGACCAGAATGGTTTCCATCTTTTCCAGCAATGATTTGATGTTTGCCGGTGGCATGTTCTTAAACGCCATAATATGACGCATCTTGCGAATCCAGCTCCGATCTTCATCGCTGGCAGGTATCGACTCGGAACTCGGTTGATCCGCGGGTTGTTGTTTTACTGGGCTGGCCTGTTTGGCTTGCTGTTGTTTTGCAGGTTGTTTGGTTTGAGAGGTTTCTGTTTTAGCCGTCGCTTTTTCCACGCTGGCAGCTTGTTGCTTTTCAGATTTTTTCTCGGCCTGGGCCTTGCTTTTTGGCTGTTGGTCAGTTTTGCTTTGTTGTTCCTTGTTTTCCTGTTTCGCTATGGTTTCTTCTGTTTCTGCTGCGGTTTCTTCGGATACGGCCAGTTGATCCCACATCATCATGTAGTCCAGTACACTGTTATCAATACGTACCAGTTCAACGCGACCTAACGCGTTACAGGACACCTGTCTGGGCTGGCTATCATCCAGTGGGTATTTTGCCTCGTCTTGTTTACTCGATATCACCTTATCGATTTTCTGATCGGATGACGTACATTGCACATCCCCTTCCAGTAAATAGACAGTCTGGTTATCGATATCGCCCTCATGGAAGATACTGACGCCAATGGGTAATTTATCAACATAGGATAGTGAGACCAGCTCCTCCAGTCTTTCATCCGATAAACTGGATAAGGGTTCAAGCTTCTTTAATTGTTCGGTGGAAATTGGTGATTTATCGCCCATTGCTGGTTATTCCCTCACTATCATTGGTGACAAAAAGTTTACCACTAACAGGTAACGAATTCAGGTGATGAAGTGTGAGAAAGCTCGCAATTCAACTATGTTGCCGAAAACACACAAAGCATAGTTAAACATTTTTTCATAGACGCCGATATAATTTTTCACCTACCCCTCTCATCCCTAAAAGCGTTACTTTATTTAGCGTTTTTTTTGCGCCGACTTGTAACAATTGTTAACAACTCAAATCCCGGGTTGATTAAAGGCTGGCCAGCCAGGTGCCGATTTGAACATGATAAGCACTATAATGAGTATATAAAAACACGAAAAAGGAAACGATCATGTCTTTTAATGACTTGATCCTGTTATTGCTAGAAACCCAACAGGTTCCATTTAGAACGCTCAAGGCGCCGGACGCAGTCAGTCTGCATGAAGACTGGTTAGAACAAACCGTCCCGTTACATAGCGTTTGTCGAATAGCGATTTTGCAGGACAATCAGGGCATGGTCATCGCACTGTACCCAGGAGATCAACAGTTAGTGATTTCGCGGTTACAGGAAACATTACGCCGTAACGTCAATATCATCGATGCGGATGCGGCACTGGCAAAACTCAGAGCCTCAGTACATCTACCTGGTTTCCAGTTAACAAAAGACCACGGTATCCAGATAATCATTGATGAAAGACTGACCGATCAGGACGACATTCATTTTGAAGCTTCTGAGCCCTGCACGCTGCTAAAAGTTGATGTCATCGATCTGCAAAGGCTTGCAGAAGATTCATTAATTGGCAGTTCCTTTTCTGAACCTAATCGATTAGCACAACCTGGCATCAAGCATCGCCCCCAGCTGTCAATTAAAGATAAAATCAAGAAACTCGAACGCCTACCCGCAATGCCCGATATGCCCAGTCGAATCCTGGACATCCGCAACGATCCAAATAGTACTGTCGATGATCTTGTGGCCATTGTCGAAACCGATATGTCTTTATCAGCGCAAATTATCCGATATGCGAACTCAGCCATATTCACCAACAGCATTCAGGTCGTGTCACTTAAGGATGCCATCTTTCGAGTACTTGGTTATGAGACTGTACTCCATCTCTCGCTAGGCTATGCACTGGGACGTGTATTCAAATTACCTGCCAGCGGCCCACTTGGCCAGGAGAATTTCTGGAAGCACGCGACATATAGCGCTGCATTAGCACAACAACTCGCGGCAGCCATGCCACGCAATATCCGACCTAAATCCGGGATCGCCTACCTTGCCGGTCTCTTGCACGATGTTGGATTTCTGGTTCTCAACCTGTTTTTCAAACATGAGTATACCTGGTTAAATAAAATGCTGGCTGCCAATCCGGATAGCTCCATACTTGACACAGAGGCGCGCATCTTAGGCACGACTCACAATCAGCTCGGCCAATGGCTAATGCAGGCCTGGAATATGCCTGAAGAACTGACCGTGACTGTCGCAGAACATCACAACCTGGATTACACAGGTACTCACGCTGAATATGCCCTGCTGCTAAATCTGACCGAACGATTGCTGAAAATGCATGGTATGTCTGATGCGGACACCGATGAAATCCCAAATGAGCTACTGGAAAAACTTGGTTTGAGCGAAGAAGAAGTCTTCCTAATTACTGATGAGGTTTTACAGGGTGGCGAAACATTAAAAGAGATGGCAACTTCTGTTTCTGCCTGACCGCTTTGGCTAAAAATGCAACCCTCCAAGACGCCTCATCATTTTTTTACGATACCAGGCAACCCCGCCAGCAAAACCGGCCACTCCAACCAATACAATTAACAGAATTTTCCATAAATAAGACAGCCGCGATACCCTGTCTTCCTTGATCTCCTCCTGTAACTGTATATGCAACTCTGCATTTGCCTGTTTGAGTTGCTCCAGTTCGGTACTCAAATTCTTGTTATTCAGTGCCGTCGCCTGTGCCAGCCTTTGCTGTTTGGCCAGTTCTTGATCTAGC
>JASFLV010000349.1:0-3491 GCA_050117915.1 Thioalkalispiraceae bacterium
TATCTCTGTAGCGGATATACCAGACACCATTCCCGATCTCTAAGATGCAAAGTATCAATATTGTTGAGGGTATAATTGATTATTCTGTGAACTTTTCGCAACGTTTTCAAGAAATCTTCATTCTTTTACACCAAGTAGATGACTCGAGTTTAACAAATTATCTATCCTTTGATAAAGTACATGGAAAACGGTGTGCTCAATAATACTATTCACATAATATTCGACACATCGAACAAAGTAGTCGATTAAATAACCGCATGGGATTTTCTGCACGAGTTAATAACAGAATCCCTCATATTATTATCGATCAATATAATGCATTCTTAAAGCATAGAGGTAATCAACATTAAGGGTAAATTAATGATTATATGGTTGTTCATCTTAATGCTGGCGATAGCGATTATCGTGTCCACAATTCATATTATCATGCAGCCACTTTGGATTAACCCGAAGAAAGTTGTAGCAAATGTTGATGTGGATCCTGGGAAGTTACGCAATGATGTAGAATATTTAGTCGAAGCATTTGTGCCGCGTGACTTCTCTTATCCAGAAAACCTGCAAAGAATGGCTATTTACCTCAAAAAGCGATTTGAAGAGGCAGGTGCACGCACCGAGTTGCAAGAGTATGTCGTCGATGAACACAAATACTATAATGTCATCGCGAGTTTTGGCCCAAATCAGGGTGAGCGATTGATTATAGGGGCACATTACGATACATGCTGCAAATTACCGGGAGCTGACGACAATACCAGCGGTGTTGCAGGTTTGTTAGCATTAGCCCCCTTACTAGCAAAAGTAAATCTAAAACAACGTGTTGATTTAGTTGCCTTTACTTTGGAAGAGCCACCTTACTATCGCACAGATGGGATGGGCAGTGCTCAGCATGCAAAGATGATGAAGGATCAAAATATTAAAGTCAGTCTGATGATTGCCCTCGAAATGATTGGATATTTTACTGATCAGCCCGATACGCAAGAATATCCTGTGCCATTATTAAAAGCTATTTATCCTACTACGGGTAATTTTATTGCCGTGGTTGGCGGGATGAAGGAGAGAAAAATAGCCAGAAGGATTAAGTCAAAAATTGTTGCGAGTACTGATTTGCCCGTATATTCAATTAATGCGCCAGCCTTTCTGCCTGGCATAGACTTCTCTGATCATCTAAATTACTGGCAACATGGATTTCCTGCGGTTATGCTTACTGATACCGCGTTCTACAGAAATAAGCATTATCACACAGCATACGATACGCCTGAAAAGCTTGATTATGAGCGTATGGCGGATGTTATACGAGGGGTGTATCATTTCATCATTACATTATAGGAATTCTGTGAATTCACGGGAAAGTATACTTAATTATCAAAGATACACAATTCCACAATTCTGGGGACAGTATACTTAATTAATAACGATAGAGGCGAGCAAAAAAAGACTGGAGATTTACCAATACGCTACACAATTCACACATTTCTGGGGACAGTATACTTAATTAATAACGATAGAGGCGAGCAAAAAAAGACTGGAGATTTACCAATACGCTATCAATCAATTCAATGACCACACGACCAATTGTAAGGAGAACACCATGGCAAGGATAGCCAGAGTGGTGGTGCCGCATTACCCCCATCATGTCACCCAAAGGGGCAACCGGCGTCAACAGGTATTTTTTAACGAAACAGACTATCAGCTCTATCTGGACTATCTGAGCAAGGCGCTTCAAAACAACGCGACAGAGATTTGGGCCTATTGTCTAATGCCGAATCACGTGCACCTGGTGATAGTGCCGAAGAACGAGGATGGACTCAGAGCGACCTTGGGTGAAACTCATCGGCGTTACACCCGCCATGTGAATTTTCGCGAGGGGTGGCGCGGGCATTTATGGCAGGAGCGCTTTGCTTCCTTTGTCATGGATGAGGCACATTTACTGGCGGCAGTACGGTATGTTGAGTTAAATCCCGTCCGTGCGAACTTATGTACTCAGCCGGAGCACTGGCGGTGGTCAAGTACTCGCGCCCATCTTGACGGAAAAGATGATGGTGTGGTGACAGTCAGGCCGATGATGGAGCGCATCCCGAATTGGAAAGACTATCTTTCTGTAGACGATACGGAACGACTCGATCGCTTGAGAAAGCACCAACGGACGGGACGGCCCCTTGGCAATGAAGCATTTTTGGATCATCTTGAGGCTATGCTTGGCCGCCGCTTGCGGCCAAAAAAGCCGGGACCAAAGAAGCGTGTGAAGAGTTAAGTATACTGTCCCCGGAATTCGGAATTCCTTCAAAACTACGGATTGAGTTGCCGGTTTATAGGGTAGAGTCTAGCGTTAGACTCTGTCGCGAGCACCTGAGATTCAAGCCTGAATTGAACTATGGTCATTGGTGGATTGAAATAGGTAACAAGAGTTATGGATGGTGGCCAGCGGCTCCCCTAGGACCAAAAGATATGGAGGAACCAACACCACCCGCTCCACTGTCGGACAATGCCTCGATGATAGATAAAATCAATCATATGGCAGGGCGCGCATCCTATAACGTAGAACAGGCCCGCTATAATGCAAATTCTTCATTAGTTGGCGCCTATGGTCAGGCCATCGGCAAAACATTTAGCGGTGTACCGGGGATATTGAATGGAGATGAAGACCATAAACGAAGAGAAAAGGATCCTCACCATGGTGATTGGCAGGAAGGCAAGACTGATGAGGATTATTATCCGGTGATTGTCGATTGCCGTAGTAAAGAAGAAATCCACGCGGCGATCCGAGATTACGCCTTTGCCTATAACGGCAACTGGTCATGGCGTTTCGAAGGCGGTAATAATTGTCACACCTTTCAGGTCGGTGCTATGAACAAACTGAATCTGTATAAGGTCAAAAAGATTTAGGAGGAAGACAAGCCATGTACAGTTTCAACGTTGTTGAGGGTGGGATTGCTTATACGGTGTATTTTTTCGCAACGTTTAGTGGACATTTTCAGCCTTTCACGCCAGAACATCCTCTAGAGTTTAATGAAATATATCGTACCCTTTCAAAATATGATGCCAAACCCTATTATCAGGGCTGGTATACGGATACGCCTAAAGGGCCGCGTCTGGATCGGTTGGTTAAGTACTGGCTGATGAAAACTGACTTTGAGGGCAACTTTGAAATAACCACTACGCCAGGCATTTATTATCGACGGCTAGAAAAAGTTGATGGCAAGTGGCAGGCTAGTGCTATTATCGAGCCAGAAGTTGTGCTGAAACAGGACCACTATCTTCGCTATGTCATCAATGACGAAGGTAAGCTGGAGAGCAAGTGGCATGTCTACTCCATGGTCCTGGATACCTATAAGTATAGCTACAACCCCAATGGCACGTTAAAGAGCGCGGATATCTCTGGAGCGGATATACCAGATACCATTCCCGATCTCTAAGATGCAAAGTATCAATATTGTTGAGGGTATAATTGATTATTCTGTGAACTTTTCGCAACGTTTTCAAGAAATCTTCATTCT
>JASFLV010000350.1:0-3451 GCA_050117915.1 Thioalkalispiraceae bacterium
ATGTCGGGGCGGCTGCCTTCTACGTAGATCTTTTTGGAACCGGAAAACGGCTGGGTGACGTCCTCGGATAACTGGGCCGTCTTTTTCAGGAATTCTTCGGGTATTGCGCTCATGGTATTCGTCCTCTTGACCAAAATGATTGCTGGGGGACAACACCTGATTAACTGAATGGGGGGCTTATGTAGCTCGCCTTCCCTACGCTGGTTTCATCCAGATCAGGTTCGATGGGTTTGTCTCAGCCTTAACCAAAATATGGTTTTTGGGCACCCCCGGCGGTCGAGTGACCAAGTTACTGGATGGGGCTTTTACATGCAAGTGGTTCAGGTGGGAACTGGTAGATCTTCTCGCAGAACCCCTTCGGGTTTCATTGCTTCTTGCAGAACCCTTCGGGTTTCATTGCTTCTTGCAGAACCCTTCGGGTTCATTGCAAGTACCCCACACTTACAGTGTCTGGGCAACCTTCGCCTTCGGCCCCAGGCGCCCCGGCGGTCGAGTGACCAAGTTCATGGACGGGGCATTAATTTACATGAGGGGATTGCGGGCCCCGTTAGGGGGCCGTTATGAAATCAAGCGCTTATGTATCAGTCAGCAACCAAACTCATCATCACCATAACGAATATAGTTCAGCGCGATGCCGGCCTGCTTGTGTCCCTGTTGGCTGGCCTGCTCCAGTAAATACATGGCCCGCTCGTCATTACCGGGCACGTATTGATCATCCAGGTACATGATCGCGGTCTGAAACTGGGCCTCGGCGAGGCCTTTTTCTGCCGCATAGTTTAAATACTCAAAGGCCCGGATATGTTGCCTCGGTGTCCTGGCACGTTGCATTAATTGCTTGCCGCGCTGCAGAGCCTGTTTGCCGCTCAGGAGAGACATGGGAAACTTCGCTGTATTGTCTCTCACCTGGGTGATGGCGTAGTGGGGATCCGCCTGGGCGATCAATCGCACCTTACCTGAATGATCACTCTGGGCATGGACGGTCGCGACCAAAGTCAGTCCTAACGAAGAGGCTGAGACCAGCCAGCCGACTTTCTGAATGAATTGTGTATTAAACATATTACACCTCCGTATGTTTTGTTCCCTGTTTGTTAAATCCCTTGCCTGTTTAATCCGGGCACCTGTTCAATTCAGGCATTAGTGGCCCAGGTTGTAATGGATCCGAATCCGCTTGGTCCGGATCTGTTGCCCTGAACACCACGGTTTATCTTCCAGCGGGAAATAAAATGCCTGTTTTTCCCGGTTGATGGGTGGCAGATGCACAACGAGTAATTGCGCCCTGGCACTGATGGCTTCGATACTGTGCAGGTTGTGCTGTTGATCAAACCCGCTGACCTGTTGCACGCTACATTCCTGGGTGTCGGCCAACTTGATCTGGGTCATGCCACTGATCGGATTGACGCCCATGCGTCTTGCATAACGGATCCGAGCACGCCCGGACAGCACCAGCGACAATCCCGATGAACCAGTGTGGTCGTGCAGTGGCATGGCCTGTCCGCGATACACCGCAATCAAGCCAATATGGCAGGCCGAATCCTGGTATAAGGTTTGCGCCCAGCTGGGTGTCGACAACGCGTGTTGATGTGGACACATCACCAGGGCCTGTTGTAATTGCGGTGTACTTAATAGCGAGGGGTAACGCTGTTTTACCAGTTGGTTTAGCTGCTCGTCCCGCTGCGTAGGTTGATCGCTACAGGTTTCAAAAATGGCCTGCAGTGCCGCAATAAAATCCGACCAGGCCAGATCAGCCTGATGCTTGTGAGGGTTTGTCCTTGCACATTCAGCCACGGTTACTTCCTGTCATAGTGTTAATCTGCCATGGGTTTTCCTTGTGTGCGGATAAAGATAAGAAAAAACGTATTTATATTCCGTGATTTAATCACGACGGGGATGTGAATAAATCACAGTTCAGACCGGGCGAAGCCACTATTGAACCGACTGAATCAATTGGGGTATAAACACGTCTTCAGATCTCTTCAGATCAGGGAGTCCCGCTTTAACATGACAGCGCGCTATACCAGTCAACATCGCTTGAGCCTGTTACTGATTGTGGTGCTGCTCGCCATGCAGTCTTTGATGTTCTGGCATCAGCATGATGACAGTGCAATTGAAGATGAGCATTGCCAGCTGTGTCTGTTTAGCCACCACCATACCCCGGCAGCGGGCACGGCTGATCAACCCCTGACCCTGATATTCACCCAGTACCTTATTCGTGAACCGGCTTATGTTGAGCCAGCTCAATCCTGGCATCGGCATTTCAGCCTGGCCCGCGCCCCGCCTGTCACTCTTTCTTAAACAAAAACCAACAACCCATATTTATCTCGCCACACCTGTGTGTGGTTGTGACTATTTATATGAAGGAAGAGTTATGAAGACATTTTCTATCCTGACGTATGTCGGTGCCGGCGTACTTACCATCATGCCGTTCGTCGCCCAGGCGGTAACGACGGGTTCAAATACTTTTAATCCCGCCTTCAGCGTGATCCTGAATGGGACTTATGCTCAATTTGATAACGACCCGGCGAATTATGCGATTCCCGGTTTTGCCCTGGGCGAAGAAGTGGGCCCCGGCGAAGAAGGCTTCAGCCTGGGGGAATCGGAATTAAGTATATCCGCCAACATCGATGACCTGTTTTATGGTCGCTTTATTGCCGCGGTCACCACCGAAGATTCCATTGAAGTGGAAGAGGCCTATATCGAAACCATCGGGCTGGGTGCTGGGATGACAGTGAAGTTCGGCCGGTTTCTTTCCGGCCTCGGTTATTTAAATCACAAGCACGCCCATCGGTGGGACTTTGCCGATCAACCCCTGGTGTATAAAGCCATGCTCGCCAATCAACTCAAGGACGACGGTCTGCAGGTGCGTTGGCTGGCACCGACCGATCTGTTTTTTGAAGTGGGTGTTGAAGCGTTTCGTGGTGAACATTTTCCTGCCGGTGGTGCAGCCGATAATGGCAAAGGTACGACGGCGATCTTTGCCCATGTCGGTGGAGACATAAATGACAGTCATAGCTGGCAGGCGGGAGTCTCGCATTTGCGTGCCGAGGCCAATGGCCGCGAAACCGGTGAGCCGGCAGAAACGTTTAGTGGTGACAGTAACCTGACCGTGCTTGATGCTGTCTGGAAGTGGGCGCCGCGGGGTAACTACCAGCAAACGAATTTTGTCCTGCAGGGTGAATACTTCCTGCGTGCCGAAGATGGCAGTTACGAAAGTACCCCATACGCTGCCAATCAGAACGGTTATTACCTGCAGGGGGTTTACCAGTTCATGCCGCGCTGGCGCATCGGGTTGCGCTACGACAACCTGCATGCAGATGACCCGGGTGCTGCCTTTGTCGGTACCGCACTGGATACCCAGGGCCATGACCCGGAGCGCTGGACCGCGATGGTTGATTTTTCCCGTACCGAGTTTTCACGCTTACGTCTGCAATACAGCGTGGATGATTCATTACCT
>JASFLV010000351.1:0-3429 GCA_050117915.1 Thioalkalispiraceae bacterium
CCTCAAATGGAATGGTTTCTAATATTCCAGGGTCAACATCCAGTGCTAGTGAACGTCCTTCCAGAATTCCTTCTTCAGTAAATAGGCGAAAAAGAAAAAGATCAGTAAGAAGAACATGACAAAGATACCCGTACGTTGCCGTTCAACTTTTATTGGCTCACTCATGTAAACCATAAAATTGACCAGGTCGTTAACGGCGCGTTTGTATTCAACTTCACTGAGTTTACCTTCGGTAACGTATTCGTACTTGAAGGTTTCCTTGCCGCCTTCACGTTTAATCGGAACTCGTTTTTTCAGACCTTCAAGTTCCCAAAATACATGAGGCATTGCGACGTTCCCTGAGACTTCGTTGTTGACACCAAATGGACGACTCTCATCGATATAGAAGGTCGTCAGATAAGTATACAACCAGTCAGCTCCACTCGATGGCGCAAATAGTTGGTTCTTGGAGCGTACCATTACTGACAAATCAGGAACCGTTGTACCAAAGTATTTCTTTGCCTCTTTGGGTTGCATTGCAATGGTCATTAAAGAACCGATGCTCTTCGCTTCACCAGCTGGTGCGTCTTCTTTTTCGAAACTGGCAACAAACATCATATTGTTTTCGACCTGTTCATCAGCGAGTCCGAGGTCTTTTGCCATGCGGTTATAACGCATGTAGCCAGCCGAATGGCAACTCAAACAGTAGTTCATAAACAACTTGGCGCCATGACGCAGTGATGACTTGTTTTCCAGGTTGATATCAGCCTTTTCCAGAGGCACATCACCACCTGCTGCTTGAGCAAATACAGGCAGACACAACAATAGACAGGTAGTTAATATTTTTTTCATTTTGTCACCCTTTCTGGAACTGGTTTAACAACCGCTGGTTTGCTATAGGCGGGCAGAATCAGGAAGTAAATCGTAAAGGCAAGTGTCACAACTGAAATAATTGCCTTGTTAACGACGGTCACACCATCCGCATTGAACCAGTAGAAAATGATACCCACGGTTACTATGGTATACAACGCCACCAACGGCGCCCGCACTCCTGTCGCGGTAATCTCTGTACGACTGTAAAACGGCATGTACAGGAAGTAACCGAAATACATCAGGGTCGCCGCCTGGGCAATCATGGTTTTCGTATTAGAAGACTGAACCACGCCAAAATAACCCAACAGACCAAAGGCAATAACAAATACCGCCAAGGCCAGTTTGGTACGGTTATCTTTATAGCGAATCGATTTCACCGGCGATTTGTCCAACCAGGGCAAGAAGAATAAGACGACAATCGCTGCTCCCATTACGATGACACCGGGGAACTGTGAAGCAAACATCGGAGGTACGGCACGCAACATTGCATAGAATGGCGTGAAGTACCAGACCGGGGCAATGTGATCCGGTGTCTTCAATGGATTCGCCGGTTCGAAGTTAGGTGCTTCAATAAACAGTCCGCCAAGTGTTGGCGCAAAGAAAACCACCGCAAAAAAGGCAATCAGGAACACCACCACACCCATAATATCTTTTACGGTGTAGTAAGGGTGGAAGGGAATACCATCCAGCGGAATCCCGTCAGATCCTTTGTTTTTCTTGATTTCCACGCCATCTGGATTATTGGAACCGACTTCATGCAGGGCAATGATATGTGCGGCAATCAGCATGATCAGCACCAGTGGCACGGCAATCACGTGGAAGGCAAAGAACCGATTCAGGGTGGCATCAGAGATGACATAATCACCACGTATCCATTCAGACAAGGGTTCACCGATTCCAAAGGGAACCGCGGCAAACAGGTTTACAATCACCTGGGCACCCCAGTATGACATCTGCCCCCATGGCAATAGATAACCAAAGAAGGCTTCTGCCATCAGCGCCAGATAGATAAACACGCCGAAGATCCAGATCAGTTCACGAGGTTTACGGTAGGAACCATATATCAGGCCACGGAACATATGCAGATAAACCACAATAAAGAATGCCGAAGCACCGGTTGAGTGCATATAGCGAATAAACCAGCCCCACTCCACATCACGCATGATGTATTCAACCGAGGCAAAGGCCAGTTCAGCATCCGGCTTGTAATGTATGGTCAGGAAAATACCGCTGACGATCTGGATAACCAGTACCAGTAAAGCCAGTGAACCAAAGTAGTACCAGAAGTTAAAGTTTTTCGGGGCATAGTATTCTGACAAGTGCTCTTTCCACATCTTGGTGAGTGGAAAGCGATCATCTACCCAGCCTAATAAAGCCATCATCATGTTCATTACGCTGTCTCCTTCGAATCATCACCGACCAGAATCGTGGTATCGTTCAGAT
This sequence comes from Thioalkalispiraceae bacterium, assembly GCA_050117915.1. Taxonomy (GTDB): domain Bacteria; phylum Pseudomonadota; class Gammaproteobacteria; order UBA6429; family Thiohalophilaceae; genus SZUA-24. The sequence continues at coordinate 2,296 of JASFLV010000351.1, forward strand.
ACTTGTAAGGGGGTACGGGTAAGTTTAGAGGAGCAGGTACGCCACTGTAGACGCGGCCAGCCAGATCAAACTTTGAGCCATGGCAGGGACAGAAGAATCCACCCAACCAGTCTGCGCCCAGATCAGCCGGAGCCATTTCAGGACGATGTTTTGGTGAACAACCCAGATGGGTACAGATTCCTTCGACCACCAGGATATTTTTGTGCTTGTCACGAGCGCGGATGTTGTTCTTGGCATACTCAGGCTGCCGGGAAAGTTCAGAGCCGGGATCAGCCAGTTTCGGTTCCAGCTTCTCCAGGTCAGCCAGGTTCTCCTCGGTCCGTTTAACAATCCATACTGGCTTTTTGCGCCATTCCACGGTCAGCATTTCACCCGGTTGGAGTTTACTGATGTCCGCTTCAACTGGTGCACCGGCGGCTTCTGCGCGGGCACTGGGTAACATGGATTTAACGAAGGGGACAGCGATCCCGACTGCTCCCACGGCACCGGTTGCGGTGGTCATGCCGATTAAGAACCGGCGTTTACTTTGATCTACAGCTTCGCTCATGCGATGTCTCTCCGCGTCGTAAACCACGAATCAAATCGTGACTTAACTCGTTCGTATTTTAATTTGAGAATGTCAGAATATTAGCGAATAGCCTGACGAAAACGGTGGCATAGTTTGCAGTAATGCCCCTGATCGGTCAAGCAGTACTTGGAAAAATGGACGAATATCAAAGAGTTATACTGGATTATCAATATCTATATAGATATGATTTATACCAAAATGCCCGGCCAGATGTTCGCCCAGTGCCTGGACCCCATAACGTTCGGTCGCATGGTGACCAGCCGCCACATAATGGGTGCCAGTCTCCCGGGCAATATGAGTTGTTTGCTCAGAGATCTCGCCGCTCAGAAAGAGGTCCACACCCAGCTCTACGGCCTGTTCGATATACGACTGCGCGCCGCCAGTACACCAGGCAATGCGCTGGATTTGCCTGAGTTCCCCTGGAATGTGTAACGGTTCACGCGCCAGTTGCTGGTTAACTGTGTGCAAAAATTCTTCAATCGCAACCGGTGATGGCAAACTGCCATAAAGACCAATTGCAGGTTGATCGTGGCCAAACTGGCCCTCTACGGCAATACCCAGCCGTT
>JASFLV010000352.1:0-3428 GCA_050117915.1 Thioalkalispiraceae bacterium
GGAAGAGGCCCTTAATCGTTATAAGCTGGACAATTATGATTATCCAAGCACTGAGCAAGGCCTCAAGGCGTTAGTCGAAAAACCAACCGGCTCGCCGGAACCGAAACGCTGGAAAGGTCCTTATGTGAAGAAGATCAACCAGGACCCGTGGCAGAATGAATATGAATATCTGAATCCGGGCACGCACGGCAAGATCGACGTCTTCTCAGTGGGCAAAGATGTCGGTTCACCGGATGATGATATTGGTAACTGGAATCTCGATGAGGATATTGCGATTAAGTAAATCGTTCCATTTTAAACAATGAGGGCAAAGCAAACAGGTTTTACTCTGATCGAAATGATGGTGGTGCTGGTTATTTTGGGCATCATTGTCAGCACCATGGTTATGTCTATCCGAACCGGGGACATTAGTGAACACATGGAACTCGAAATGAACCGTATGCAGACATTGCTTACTCTCGCCCAGGAAGAAGCGATCTTACAGGGCCGGGTTATGGCTCTGGCGGTTGCGGAACAGAGTTATCGTTTCGATATTCTGGATATTGAAAAAGAAACCTGGTCAGCAATGGCGGATAGCCGGGTGTTTCGAGAACGACGCCTGGTTCCGGGCGCCCATCTTGTTCTGGTGATGGATGAAATTGAAATTCAAAAAGAGACGAAGCAGGGATTCAAGCTGGAACTGGAAGATGAACGTGATCAGGCGCAACAGGATTTAGATGATGATTATCAACGTGTACAGATTCAACCGACTGGTGAGATATTTCCATTCGAGCTAATTATGCGCAATGAAGATGAAACCATTGAATACCGCTTGATGCTGGATGAACAAGGTGAATTCAAGATTGTTTCGCCCGAGGAATTTATCTAAATGATGTTTTCCGTCAATAGGCAGAGTTGGTTAAAGCCAAATGCCAGGGGGTTTACCCTACTGGAAGTCCTGGTTGCGATGGTGATTCTTTCTCTTAGTTTAATGGCCGCAATCAAAGTGGCTTCTGAGGTAACGACCTCGGCGATCTATTTACAGGATAAGACCATCGCGCAGTGGGTTGCGATGAATAAAGTCACTGAAATGCGCTTGGTAAAAAAGTTACCCGAAATTGGACGTTCAAACGGTGAAGATGAAATGGCAGGGCGGAGTTGGCGCTGGGATATCTTAGTCAAAAAGACAGCCTATCCAACGTTACGTGAAGTTGAAATAGGTGTGAAACCTGCCAGTGAAGACAGTGATGCGCCGCCAACTGTGGTGGTCATTTCCCTGTTAGGTGAACTGTGATGATTAAGACCAGATTACCAGTCACCAATAAACACGCGGGCTTTACTTTGTTTGAGTTGCTGGTAGCAGTGGCTATCTTTGGAATTGTTTCATACATGGCCTATACCGGCCTAATGCAGGTAATGAATGCACGCGAACATACCGGCAATGTGGAAAAGCGTCTGGCAGAAATACAAATTACCTTTTTACATATTGAACGTGACTTGCAACATATTGTGCCAAGGCCTATTCGAGACGGTTATGGAACAGTTAAAGGCGAATTGATTGGTGATGAACTGGCAGATTATCGATTGACTCTAACACGGGGTGGGCGACATGTTCCCAACGATCTTCCAAAAAGCAATCTGCAACGAGTTGGTTACCTGCTTGAAGATGAGACCTTGTATCGTATCTCCTGGCCGGTGTTGGATCAGGCTCAAGATACTGAACCGCGCAGGACCAAAATCTTATCTGCAGTAGAGAATGTTGAGATACGTTTTTTAAACGACAAAGGTGAATGGGAAACCAGTTGGGATTCTGTTGGCACACCACTGGGACAACAGCAATTGGTTACTCTGGGAATACCTCGTGCCGTGGCTGTTAAAATTAGTTTAAAAGATTATGGCGACATTAATCGTATGTTCCTGTTAACCGAGGCGTAATAACATTGCTTTTATTTAAACGACACAGATTGAATAAAGGCGTCGCGCTGATTACTGCGATGATGGTAATGAGCCTGGCTACGATCACGGCTGTGCAAATGACTTCCGAACAGCAGATATACTTTCACCGCACGGAGAACATTTTGCTTCATGAGCAGGCCTATTTATATTTACTCAGTGCTGAGGATTTTACCAAACTGGTGTTGGCAGAAGACTTTCGTGGTAACGAGTCTGATTCTTTTGTTGATGCCTGGTTTAGCGAACAACCTGTGATTTTTCCCGTAGAAGGAGGTACCTTAACCGGTTCCGTCAACGACCTGCAAGGTAAAATCAATATCAATAACCTGGCAAAAGATTCACGCGACCCCTGGGATGAACAACGCTTGCGCCAGGCGTTGCAAAATAATGATATTAGCCAGGATCTTGCCAGCATTATTATTGACTGGCTGGACAAGAATACAGAAGCTTTACCAGGCGGGGCAGAGGATATCGATTATCTAGCCGGGGATCGGCCTTATCGGGCCAGTAATGGGATGATGGGGAGTATCTCTGAGCTCAGATTACTTAAAGGTGTTGACGAAGAAATTTATGAAAGTCTTGAAAATATATTTGTGGCATTACCCGCAACAGATATTACGATCAATATCAACACAGCCCCGCCTGCCGTACTGCGTGTCATTGTTGAAGGATTGAGTGATACAGATGCAGAAGAGTTGGCCAAGGATCTTGCTGAGAATCCTCTCAAGGAACCGGATCAATTCCTGGATCATCCACTAGTCAAAGATAGAAAAGTCGATATGAATGGATTAGGTACAGAGAGCAGTTATTTCTTGCTTGATTCAATGGCAACTGTTTCGCGTGCCAGGGCCAAAATGCAGACCATCTTATATCGACAGGACGATAAGAATATAAAAGTTGTCATGCGCTCTCAGGGAGGACTTTAATGATACGGACAATTCTATTGCGCATTGACCCAACTGCTACGGAAGCCAGTTGGCAACGGGTAGAAAACGGACAACTTGCTGGTTCGTTTCATCAGGGTAAGCTGGCTGAAGCTTATCGGCATTGTCGGGGCGCGCATGTGATTGTCATGGTCCCGACCGAAGAGGTATTTATCACGACGGTTGTGTTACCCGGGAAAAACCGCAAGAAACTTATTAAGGCAGTACCTTACGCAGTGGAAGATCAGATCGTTGATGATATTGATACCTTACATTTTGCCTTGAGCCAAACTTCCACAGAGGGCAAGTACATTGTTGCTGCTGTTGAACAACGGCTGATGGAGTACTGGGATTCAGCATTGAAGGCAGCCGGTATCTATGCAGAGACACTGATCCCCGATGTACTGGCGTTAGAGGCCTCGACAGAATCCTGGACGGTCATGCTGGAGTCAGATAGAGCGCTGGTGCGTTCCCCGAATGGTATTTTCAGCAGCGACATCGATAACTTACCGTTTATGTTAAACAACCTTCATAAACAGGTTGCTGAAAATACACCAGACGAGGTGACTGTTT
>JASFLV010000353.1:0-3419 GCA_050117915.1 Thioalkalispiraceae bacterium
AAGATGCCGAGCCAGTGGTGAGCTGGGGGGATATCGCAGTCAGGCGCTACCGGGATGTACTCCACATTGAAAAATGTCTGTCGACGGCTCCAGCCGAATGGAGGCAACAGTGGGACTTGCAGGCACCGCTGTCCCTGCCATCCGGTCAGACATTGAGGGTCACCAAACAAAAAGGCCAGGGTCTTGCGCTGCCGGATGGTCCTGATTCCGTCACCGTGGGTTTTCGGCAGGGTGGGGAGAAATGTCGCTTGCCAGGACGGCAGCACCGACACGAACTGAAAAAACTGTTTCAGAACTGGGGTGTGCCACCCTGGCAACGTGATCGAGTGCCATTGATTTATGTCGGCAATGAACTGGCCCAGGTGGTGGGCTATAGCGTTTGCGAACCCTTTCTCGCTAAAAACGAGCAGATTGGTTATGTAATTTCTCTGGCATGAGCGACAATTTTTTTCTTGCCATTGAATCTGGCTGGAAAAACATGGACAATAGTTCGGGCTGCACGCTGGTTATTGTGTATTGATGGTGTCGGCCCTGACTAAATATTGGTCCTAACTCAACATCAAGCAGCGACTTTAATGACGAAATTTGTATTTATTACCGGCGGCGTTGTGTCCTCATTGGGCAAGGGCATCGCCTCCGCCTCTCTTGCCGCATTACTCGAAGCACGCGGCATCAAAGTCACCCTTCTCAAGCTTGATCCTTATATCAATGTTGATCCTGGCACCATGAGCCCATTTCAACATGGGGAAGTGTTTGTCACTGAAGATGGTGCGGAGACTGATCTGGATCTGGGACATTATGAGCGGTTTGTGCGCACCACCATGAATCAGAAAAACAACTTCACCACCGGGCGCATTTACGAGAACGTCATTGAAAAAGAACGGCGTGGTGATTATCTGGGGGCCACAGTCCAGGTGATCCCACACATTACCGATGAAATGAAGCGCTGTATTATCGAAGGGGCGGACGAAGTCGATGTGGCCATGGTGGAAATTGGCGGTACCGTGGGTGACATCGAGTCACTGCCTTTCCTCGAATCGATACGTCAGATGGGGGTCGAGCTGGGGCATGATAATGTCCTCTATATGCACCTGACCCTATTGCCTTATATACCGACAGCAGGCGAGCTCAAAACCAAGCCCACTCAGCACTCCGTTAAAGAATTGCGCTCCATTGGTATTCAGCCCGATGTCCTTTTATGTCGGGCGGATCGTCCTATCCCTGAAGATGAACGACGCAAGATAGCCCTGTTTACCAACGTGGAGGCACGTGCGGTTATTGAATGCCAGGATGTAGACAGTATTTATAAAATTCCCAGCCAGTTACACAAGCAGGGGCTTGATCAAATCGTGGTTGAAAAATTACGCTTGGAGGCGCCCACTGCTGATCTAGCTGAGTGGGATGAGTTTCTTGAAGCCATGGCACATCCCACGGGGCAGGTCACGATTGCGATGGTGGGTAAGTACATGGACCTGACTGAATCCTATAAATCATTATCAGAGGCCTTGATTCACGCCGGTGTACATACGCGCACCAAGGTGAATATCCAGTATGTGGATTCAGAAGCCATTGAAACCGAGGGTACCAGCTGTCTGGAAGGCGTTGATGCGGTTTTAGTCCCGGGTGGTTTTGGTGAGCGTGGGATCGAAGGCAAGATTAAGACTGTGCAGTATGCCCGGGAAAATAATATCCCTTATCTGGGCATCTGTTTAGGCATGCAGGTTGCGGTGATCGAGTATGCACGTAATGTGGCTCATCTGGAGAATGCGAATAGTACGGAATTTGATCCACAGACACCTAATCCAGTGATTGCCTTGATCACCGAGTGGCAAACCAGTGATGGTAAGGTAGAAAAGCGCGATGAGCACTCTGATTTAGGCGGCACCATGCGCCTGGGTGGACAAATTTGTCACCTAAAGCCGGGTAGCAAAGCCTATGCTGCTTACGAAAAAGAGCAAATTACTGAACGTCACCGTCATCGTTATGAGTTCAATAATAATTTCAGACAACAGCTGGAAGAAGCGGGGTTAAGTTTTTCGGGGACCTCGGTGGATGATAATTTGATGGAGATTATCGAGATCCCCAATCATCCCTGGTTTGTGGCCTGCCAGTTCCATCCAGAATTCACCTCGACACCTCGCGATGGTCACCCGTTATTTACCAGCTTTATCTCCGCGGCCCGTGAAACACATATTGATGCACGCCAGGAGGCAGTAACCGTTTAATGGATACCTTATGTGGATTCCCGATTGGGCTGGATAAGCCTTTTTTTCTTATTGCCGGTCCCTGCGTGATTGAATCAGAGGCCCTGGCTCTTGAGACGGCTGCTGAATTAAAGTCGATATGTCAATCGTTAAATATTCCGTTTATCTATAAATCGTCGTTTGATAAAGCCAACCGCACTTCTGCCAATAGTTTCCGTGGGCTGGGGCTGGATGAAGGTCTGCGGATCCTGCAAAAAGTAAAAGATGAAATTGGTGTTCCTGTTCTGACAGATGTCCATGAAGATACACCTCTCGCTGAGGTGGCCAGTGTGGTTGATGTATTGCAGACACCGGCGTTTCTTGTTCGCCAAACCAACTTCATACAGTCTGTCGCCAGCCATGGCAAACCCGTCAACATCAAGAAAGGCCAGTTTCAGGCGCCCTGGGATATGCAAAATGTCGTTGAGAAGGCCAGGGCAGTCGGTAATGATCAGATAATGGTGTGTGAACGCGGTGCCTCGTTTGGTTACAACACCTTGATCTCAGACATGCGTTCACTGGCAATCATGCGTCAGACGGACTGCCCGGTCGTATTTGATGCTACTCATTCGGTACAACAACCCGGTGGCCAGGGTAGCGTATCCGGTGGGCAGCGTGAATTTGTCCCGGTATTGGCGAGGGCAGCGACAGCCGTTGGAATTTCGGGGCTGTTTATGGAAACGCATCCCGATCCTGCCAGCGCCAAGAGTGATGGTCCCAATGCCTGGCCACTCGGCATGATGAAAGAATTATTAACTGTACTCAAGGAAATCGATGTTACCGTTAAGCGGCATCCCTTTCATGAACAAAATTTAATTTAAGTCTAAAAAGGAAACAGAGAAAAGAACATGAGCAGTACCAAGATAAAGTTGATTAAAGGACGGGAGATTATCGACTCCCGAGGTAATCCAACAGTTGAAGCAGATGTCATCCTGGAATCAGGTGTCATGGGACGTGCTGCAGTACCTTCAGGCGCTTCAACCGGTACCCGCGAAGCGCTTGAGTTGCGCGATGGTGACAACAATCGCTTTCTTGGCAAAGGTGTGACCAAAGCGGTAGGGCATGTTAATGACGAATTAAATGATGTTTGCATGGGCCTGGATGCGCTTGATCAACGTGCCATAGATCATGCCATGCTTGAGGCTGATGGCACAGCCAATAAAGATAAATATGGTG
>JASFLV010000354.1:0-3387 GCA_050117915.1 Thioalkalispiraceae bacterium
AGGCAAAAAAACTGCCTTCGTGGGTACGGCTGGGTACCAGATAGTCACGCGCACCTTCCGGCGTGGCCTTGGTCAACATCGGTGTCTCGATGTCCATGAAACCATTGTCTTCAAGATAATTACGCAATACACGGGTGACTTGCGAACGGAGTTTCAGCCGTTCCAGCATCTCCGGACGTCGCAGGTCATAGTAGCGATATTTCAGACGGTTCTCTTCAGAGACCGTATCGTCGTCAATCACATAAGGCGGCGTCTGAGACTTATTTAGTATAGTGAGATCGGTACCCAGGACTTCTATTTCACCGGTCGTCAGGTTCTCATTGATCGTGCCTTCCGGGCGGTGCCGAACTTTGCCGGTAACCTGCAGGACATATTCATTGCGTACTGCCTCAGCAGTCGCAAAAATCTCGGGGGAATCCGGGTCATAGACAACCTGTAACAGGCCTTCTCGATCACGCAAATCAATAAAAATGACCCCGCCATGGTCCCGGCGCCGATGCACCCATCCACAAACAGTAACCTCTTGATCGATATGTTCAGCGGTGACCTGGCCGCAATAATGTGTACGCATAGTGACTCTGAATCGTCCGTTAGGCAAAGCCGGGAATAGTACGTTCTGTCACCGGCCCATGCAAGGCCTCATGCCGGCATTCCCTGCCAGAGACAGAGCCGAAAGCTGCGGGATTATTTAGCTGATTTACAGCCACCTGGTGAGCTACAGCAAGGTTTTGCCTCAGCAGATGATTTTTTCTCGCTCTTGGCGTCAGCCTGGACCACATTTTTTTTGTTAGCAGATTTGAAGTCCGTTTCATACCAGCCGCCCCCCTTCAGGCGAAAACCAGCCGCGGAGACCTGTTTTTGCAGGGTCGATTTCCCGCACTCGGGGCACTCGCTGAGTGGTGCATCACTCATTTTTTGCAGTTTTTCCAGCCTGTGACCACAAGTGGTACACGCATATTCATAAATCGGCATAACCTCACCTCACTCAACAACCAACCAGCCTAGCATGTGGTCAGGCTGCAGGCTTTTCAAGCGACCGCCCCTGCTAATACCAGGACATCCAGACCAGTATTATTATGGAATACACCAGGAAAAACGATCTTTATTTTCTGCTTCTGTGTCTATTCACAGAACGAGCAATGACACACAATCTCGGGAAACAAAGTAACCTGCTGTCTGGCAATGCGCTGGTTTGATGGTATCCTGTGCGCAACCAGATTCAGTTTTCATAAAAGAATACCAACAACATCAGATATCCATGAATCAAGATAAAAGCATACTCATCACAGGCTGTTCCAGTGGTATCGGCCTGTGTGTCGCTAAAGGTTTACACGAACGCGGCTACCAGGTCTTTGCCACCACGCGCCAGAAAGAAGATGTCGCCCGGCTTACACAGATGGGGCTCAACAGCTTGCAGCTGGACCTGGATGACAGTGTTTCAATCAAGAATGCAGTCAAGCAAATCCTGCATGAGACCGGTGGAACGCTGTATGCGTTATTTAACAATGGTGCCTACGGTCAACCCGGGGCAGTTGAAGATTTGACGCGCGAGACACTCAGGGCTCAGTATGAAAGTAACCTGTTCGGTTGGTTAGAATTAACCAATTTGATTTTACCGGTGATGCGGAAACAGGGCTATGGACGCATCATTCAAAATAGTTCTGTGTTGGGTCTGGTTGCCATGCCATTCAGAGGTGCCTATAACTCGAGCAAGTTCGCCCTGGAGGGTTTAACTGATACCCTGCGCCAGGAAGTTGAACATACCAGTGAGAATATTTATATCAGCTTGATTGAACCAGGCCCGATTGAAAGTGATTTTAGAAAAAATGCCTTATTGGCATTTAATGCCAACATCGACAGGGATAGAAGTGTACACCGCGAACTCTACCAAAAATTGATTGATCGTTTAACGAAAGAGGGGCCAGCTGCACCGTTCACAGAACCCCCTGAAGCGGTGTTAAAACGCGTCATCCACGCACTGGAAAGCTCCAGACCTAAAGTACGCTATTATGTGACAATACCAACTTATTTATTCGCTTTTCTTAGATCGGTACTACCATGGCGTTGGCTTGATAATATCCTGAAGCGTTACTAGAATTTTTAATTCAATTTGGTCAAGGACCTGCTTTTAGGATATCCTTGCTACCGAAGTAAAATAAGGTTCGATTGTGGATATTCTTGAAGAATATAAAAAACTGGCAGAAAAACGCCGGCAGGATTTAGAACAAACCGGACAGGATGCCAGCGGCATGTATGTACTACGCTGCATGAAAGTAGTATCAGACCTGCAAACCATCTATAAATATCTACATGATCTCATCGAGCAGTTAAATTTCGTTCAGCCCAAGATTGAAACAACCATTAAAGTTGATGATTTAGGGGAACTGGAAAATCTTAAACAAAGCGATTATCAGCTTATCACCGAATCCAGTTCAAACCGTGAACTGGTGTGTATAAATTTCTCACTCAATAACGAATCTAAACTGGAACTGGAAATTCCAAATACCCTGGAATCGAAGGAACAACTCGAAGCACTCAGCGCGCAGGGTGTGCTGGTCAACTACACCTCCAAATCCCCGTTAAAAGTCAGCATCCAGGGACATATTCCGGTCAGTATTGAATTTCAATCCGATTTTGAAGAATCAAGCATTGATGTCAGCATTTCCAACTTCTCACGCCTCGCCAGTGAGGATTATACCCTGAATACGGATAAAATCAGCGAAGAATTATTGAATGACCTTGGCAACTACATCCTGCGTAACAACATTAATTTCTTAAATACTCTGGTTGAAGACAGCCATAGCATCAGCATTATCGAAGCGAATGCAAATAATAATAATGAAGGACATCCTCGAACTGAAGAGATGGATATTTCCCGATTACGTTCGCTATTTAATCGTGAATCCCGTTTATATCTGACCTATCACAACAAGATCAAAGACCTCGGTTCACGCACCCATGGGATTATCCTGGGTCGCGCCAAGGACTGTGATTTGATGGTTACCTCTGACCTGGCTTCACGACACCACGCGCAGATCGTATACCGCAAAGGCAAGTTCGTCTTAATCGATCAAAGTACTAACGGCACGTTTGTCAAAGCACAGGGTGGCAAAGAGGTCTACGTGCAACAGGAAGAGGCACCATTAGTGGGCTCTGGCTTTATCAGTCTTGGTAAGGCAGTGACCGTTGATAACGAACACCTGATCTATTTCTCCTGCCAGTAACAAAAAGTCCGGCATTCAGTCAGGAGCGGATTCCCACTCCCGTGCGTAACAGGTAGATACAGTAGCTATATAGCACAACAACAAAACCAATAATGATCGCAATCGCGATGCTCACATCGATATCACTGACCCCCAACATACCATATCGCATGGCGTTGATCAT
>JASFLV010000355.1:0-3383 GCA_050117915.1 Thioalkalispiraceae bacterium
ATCCGTGTCGCCTAACTTGAATTCGAGATTCAGTTTATCGCCGGGTGAGCCATCGAACTCAGTCGGGCGTCTTAATAAGGCACCATGCAGACTCAGATCAAGTATTTCACCACTCCACTTTTTGCTATGGTCAGGTGTACTTAAATGATAGTCACTATCGAAGTGAATACGGGCGAAGTGTCGACGTTGTGGGTGTGAATCAGTCATAACGGAACCCATGTTGTAATTGGTGCGGAGACTTGCCAGTTGCTGATGCAAGCCAGGTTTGTAATGCAGTTATAGACTATTCGAGGTAAAACTGCATTTTGATATTACCGATGGTAATCGTATCGCCGTCTTCGAGTTTTACACTGCGATCATCAATCGGGGTGTTGCCAACGCTGGGTGGGTGTTTACCCTCCAGGTGGGAGATAAAATAACCGTCGTTACGCTTGGTAATCACTGCAGTGGCAACGCCGGGTTTGCCCAGGTTGGTCATGGAGCGGGTCAGGGCCATGGTCTTACCCAGGTTCTGGCCATTGAGGATCTGTAACCAGCCCTGCTTGGGCTTGCCACTGGGTGCCGGCTCAAGGATTTCCTCTTGTGCCGGTTTGGTTTGTTCTGCCTCCAGAATCGGAGAGATGTCGATGCTGGTCGATGACTCGTTGGCTTCCAGGCTGGAAACCTCTTCAAACTTATAGGAGAGCGTGTGCTTGCCAACGCGGATCATGTCACCGTCTGCGAGCTTGTGCTCTGAAATGCGGTTTTGATTTACAAAGGTGCCGTCATCTGTTTTCAAATCAAACAGGATCGAGTCATTACCGTGAGTCTCGATACGGGCATGCTTATCCTGCACTGCGAGGCTGTCGATGTGGATTAAGCAGCTGGGATCGCTACCAATTTCCATGACGCCCTGTTGCAGTGGGAATACGCGTAATACTTTGCTTTTGAATGACAGCGTCAATCTCGACACTGTAAAATCTCCGATTTGAAAAACTCTATATTTATCTAGGAATTATAGACCTTACCTGAGGTTCTTGTACAACTGCTCATCGCTATATGGAGCGGTTAATCTGGCTCTTTCTTGAGTTTTTCTTTCCAGTCGGCATCAATTCTTACTGTTTTCACCGTATTGTTGGTTGTTTGTACAATTTCAATCGGGTAATTGGCAATGAGTAAACTTGTCCCTGGATCAGGAATATGCTCCAGGTATTCGATGATCAGGCCATTAATGGTCTTTGGCCCTTCCGTGGGTAAGTCCCACTCCAATATCCTGTTCAATTCCCGCACACTGGCACTGCCATCAATCAGGTAACTGCCATCGTCCTGGATATGGATGTCTTTACTCTTGGCCGCGGGATCGGTGGTAAATTCACCCACAATTTCCTCGAGGAGATCTTCGAGAGTAATCAGGCCCAGGATTTCACCATACTCATCGACAATCAGGCCTATCCGGCGCTTTTCCCGCTGGAAGTTGAGTAGCTGGGTATTCAACGGGGTGCCTTCCGGGACAAAGTAGGGATCACGAATGATCTTACGCAGGGTATCTTTGTTGACCCCCTCCGGGTCCTTGAAGATTTGTATCGATTTTCGCAGGTGTAAAAAGCCAATGATCTTGTCGATGTCTCCCTCGTAGACCGGCAGCTTGGTGTGCTGGCTTTGATTCAGGTCTTTCATGATCTTGTCCCAGTCGTCCTCCAGGTCGATACCGATGATTTCATTGCGTGGCACCATGATGTCTTCCACCGTGACCTTCTCCAGATCCAGCAGGTTTAACAGCATCTGCTGGTGTCGTTGCGGGATCACGGTGCCGGCCTCGTTGACGACGATACGTAACTCTTCGGTGGACAAGTCGTACTGCGAGACCTGGTATTTACTCACACCCAGTAAACGGAAGATGCCATTGGCGGCCTGGTTGGTTAACCAGACAATCGGGTACATTACCTTGAGTATTGGCTCCAATACATAAGAAGCAGGCAGGGCAAAACGCTCAGGATTAAGGGCGGCCAGGGTCTTGGGCGTCACTTCGGAAAAGATCAGGATGATGACCGTGAGAATCATCGAGGCGATCATGACCCCCTTTTCCCCATACAGGTGGAAACCAATGATACTGGCAATGGAAGCGGCAAGGATATTAACAAAGTTATTGCCCAGCAGAATGACGCCGATCAGCCGCTCCGGACGGGACAACAGACGTAATGCGGTTCTTGCGCCTTTCTTATTCTGATCCGCCAGGTGACGTAAGCGATAACGGTTGAGACTCATCAATCCCGTTTCGGAGCCAGAGAAAAAGCCAGAGGCAATGATTAAAAAGGCGAGGGTGCCAAACAGGATACTAAACGGGATGTCTTCCAAGAAATTCTATTCCTTCATGCCAATCGATAATGATATTAGTAACCAGCTTCCCGGGGATCGTCAAGCGGGGCTCGGGCTAGTCACGGTAAATTTGTAGGGTTATTGTTTCTGCAGGATGATTTCCAGGACAAATTTGCTACCAAAATAGGCGAGTAACAAGAAGATAAACCCGGTCAGGGTCCAGCGAATCGCAGTCCGTCCTCGCCAACCAAATTTCCAGCGCCCCCAGAGCAGCACAGCAAACAGCAGCCAGGCACCAATGGACAATACCGTCTTGTGCTGGGAGAGCAGATCACCGAGATAAGGCAGCCCTGTGGCCAGCGAGATGCACAGCACAATAAAGCCAACCCCGATCATCCTGAATAACAGTTTCTCCATCGTTTCCAGGGGAGGTAGTGCGCGCATAAAGCCCGTCGCGTGTTTCTTATGCAGTTGCATATCCTGGATATACAGCATGATGGACTGTAATGCGGCGATGCTGAGTATGCTGTAAGCAATCAGCGAGGTGATAATGTGGATTTCCAGAGTAAAAGAAAGGTCATGTGATAACAGGGTGACATGCTCATTCGTCAATCTCAGCAGCACGGCCAAAGCGGCAATGGGTAAGATGCCAATGGCCAGGTTCTCGATGGGTTCCTGCCAGGCAAACATGACGAGCATCAGCGTTATCACCCAGGCAATCAGGGAAAATACGCTAAAGAAGCTGATATCGAGGCCAGGGCCGGCAAACAGGTTGTGATAGAGCAAGGTGGCATGCCCCAGCAGGATCAGGCAGGCAAAGGCCAAGAGGCGCGCCTTGCTGAAGCCCTTTCCCCCAGTGGCCAGTCGATAGCTGAATAATACTGTCAGCAGGACATAAAGAAAGATGACCAGGGATGCGAGTAAGTTTTCCAACATGCTGGCTATTGTGGCTTAACTCGCTGTTTTTAAAAAGCGCTTATTCGTCGATCAGGTCCGGCTACGGCCAAAAAGTTTTAAGCCATGGGCAAAATGGCCGATGAGTAAGCCAGTTGTCTATAAGATAGTAAGTTTAGCCAGCGAATGGAGTT
>JASFLV010000356.1:0-3366 GCA_050117915.1 Thioalkalispiraceae bacterium
CATGTCATAGGGATGTAATTCACAATAGACCCCGATTTCTCGGACACGGCGTGCGATCAGCTGGGTATACTGGGAACCAAAATCCAGGATAAGAATGCGGTCATGATGGATATTTTTAGGTGAAGAGTTTGACACGCTTATAATAAATTAACTTTCAGCACGATAGTTGGGTGCTTCTTTTGTAATCGTCACATCATGTACGTGACTCTCGCGCATGCCGGCACCGGTCACGCGAACAAACTTGGGCTTGGTACGCATCTCTTCAATGGTCTGGCAGCCTGTATAGCCCATGCTGGCACGAATACCGCCAAGCAACTGATGAATGACCGGTGTTAATGACCCTTTATATGGAACACGGCCTTCAATGCCTTCCGGGACCAGTTTTTCAGCCTCGCCGCCTTCCTGGAAATAACGGTCACTGGAACCGTGTGGCTTACTCATGGCCCCCATCGAACCCATCCCACGATATGACTTGTAAGAGCGTCCTTGATAAAGCTCGACTTCGCCGGGGGATTCCTCGGTACCGGCGAACATGCTGCCGATCATGACACAGTCAGCCCCCGCAACCAGGGCCTTGGATATATCTCCAGAGAAACGTATACCGCCGTCGGCAATCACCGGTATGTCTTTGCCCCTGAGTGCCTCGACGACATTGGCGATCGCGCTGATTTGAGGGACGCCTACACCTGCCACAATGCGGGTTGTACAGATAGAACCGGGGCCTATGCCGACTTTCACTGCATCGGCACCTGCCTCGGCAAGCGCCAGTGCGGCATCCGCAGTGGCGATATTTCCGCCAATGACTTGTACCCCTGGAAAATGCTTTTTAACCCATTTTACCCGATCCAGTACGCCCTGGGAGTGGCCATGGGCAGTATCGACCACAACAACATCCACCCCGGCATTCACCAGCAGCTCAACCCGTTCATCGGTTCCCTCTCCAACACCGACAGCGGCACCCACCCGTAGCTGGCCCTGCATATCCTTACAGGCATTAGGGAATTCTTTGGCTTTCTGGATGTCCTTGACCGTCACCAGGCCACGCAACTTGAAATCACCATTGACCATTAACACCTTCTCGATGCGATGCTTGTGCAGTAGCGCCTGGACTTCTTCTTTACTGGCGCCCTCAGTGACTGTCACCAAACGTTCTTTCGGTGTCATGATATTTCTGACCGGGTCATCAAGACGGGTTTCAAAACGCAAATCCCGGCTGGTGACGATACCGACCAAATCTTCACCATCAACAACCGGCACCCCGGAAATCTGGCGGGCGCGGGTCAGCTCCATGACATCCCGAATGCTGGTATTCGGTGAGACAGTAATCGGGTCCTTGATCACCCCGCTTTCGAATTTCTTCACCGCATGCACCATCGCGGCCTGGGCATCGGCAGTCATATTCTTGTGCACGATACCCACACCACCTTCCTGGGCAATAGCGATGGCCAGGCGTGCTTCTGTGACCGTATCCATGGCCGCTGAGAGCAGCGGGATATTGAGTTGAATCTCTGCCGTCAGGCGGGTTTGCAGGCTGACATCGCGCGGCAGGATATCCGAGTGGGCAGGGACGAGCAGGACGTCGTCAAAGGTCAGGGCTTCCTCAAGAATTCTTAACATCGAGTAGCATCCGCATCCGGTTGAGTTAAAGTCGCGGATTATAAAGATTTTCTAATACAGCGACAATCAAAACTTTTTCTTTAGTCAAGTGCTTATCGGCATTGCCAAGCCCCACTTCTTATGCGCATAATGTCACAGTTGCGTGTGGCCAGACCAGCAGGTTTGGAAATAATCTTAAATATCACACGAAATTACAGCTATTTAGCATTTTCTTAAGAATTAAAACGCGTTTGATTTGGAGGAGCACATGAGAAAATTTATTCCCTTCGCCATAGCAGCGACTTTAGCACTGGGTGCCTGCGCCAGCGGTGGTGGTGGTTCATCTATGACTAAAGGCGATGCCGCATCTGCAATTACTGCAGCCGAGCACGAGAAAAGACGTGCCGCGGCTAAAGGCTACGAATGGCGAGATACTGGCAAGCTTATCAAGAAAGCCAAAAAAGCCATGAAAGCGGGTGACTATGATAAGGCGGCTAAACTTGCCAACAAGGCCAAGCGTCAAAGCACGATTGCGCTCAGCCAATACGAAGAACAAAAAAATGCAGGACCAAAGTTTTAGTTTGTTCTTGAAGTAACGTTTAAAAGGCCGGGTTCTCCCGGCCTTTTTTATTTGAGGTGACTTGAATATTTTCTCGCAGTAGCCTCGACAAACCCATGAACTATTGAAGCGTAACCTATATTATATAGGCATGTTTGAACCAACCCATAGCCAGCCTCCTGGATCACCCCAGCGTGATGTTTATTCGGTCAGTCGCCTGAATACCGAAGCACGAGCACTTCTGGAAGGTAGCTTTCCACTTCTGTGGGTCGAAGGTGAAATCTCCAATTTCGCCTGCCCTGCTTCCGGTCACTGGTATTTTTCGTTGAAAGACGAGCAAGCCCAGGTACGTTGTGCCATGTTTCGTAATCGAAACGCGCATCTTGGCTTTGTGCCAAAGAATGGTATGCAAGTCATGATCAGGGCAAAGATTAGTCTTTATCAGGCCCGCGGTGAATTTCAGATCATCGCTGAACATATGGAAGAATCTGGCGAAGGTGCATTACGCCGCTTATTTGAAGATTTAAAGAAACGCCTGCAGCAGGAAGGACTGTTTGCCGCTGAACATAAGCAGCCCTTACCGGATCATATTCAGACAATCGGCGTGATTACCTCGCCAACCGGTGCCGCTATCAGAGATATCCTGACGACACTGAAACGCCGCTACCCTGCTGCACAGATCATTATTTATCCTGTACCCGTGCAAGGTGCCGAGAGTGGCCCCCAAATAGCAAACATGATTAAGACTGTAGACAGACGCAATGAAGTTGATGTAGTGCTATTGGCAAGAGGTGGTGGCTCGCTTGAGGATTTATGGTCATTTAACGAGGAAATCGTCGCACGCGCCATTTATGACTGTTCGCTACCGACCGTCGTCGGTGTCGGCCATGAAATCGATTTTACCATCGCGGATATGGTGGCGGATTGTCGCGCACCGACGCCGACTGCCGCCGCAGAGCTGGTAAGCCCAAATCAATTTGAATTACGACAAACGTTACGACAGAATATAAACCGCTTAGCAAATGCCATTCAAAGGCAGCTCTCACAGCAATATCAACAGATCAACTGGTTGGCGCAACGGCTGCAACATCCCGGGCGTCGCATAGAGGATTTATCACAAAGACTGGATGATCTACAGTTGAGGCTCAATCAGGCACAGGCACACTATATCCGACATCGTCTAATGAGCGTCGCCTTTCTGAAAGAAAAAC
>JASFLV010000357.1:0-3350 GCA_050117915.1 Thioalkalispiraceae bacterium
ATTTTTTTTAAAAATGTTATCGTATTAATAACAATCATTTTCACTTATCCAGCTAGTAGTGTTAAGGCTTCAGACAGTAATAACAATCAACAAAACCACAGCCATCTACTAAGATGTGGTTATATATCAGTTGATGTGCATAAAACCATTTTTGATCCCAATTTTATTATTTTTCTCTCAAAACAACAGGAAGCATACAATGGAATTAGCGCAGACCGATTAAAAAAGATGGTTCACGAATGGAATACTGGTTTAGATGACAGACGAAAACATATAACTTTTAATCAGCAACATTTTAATAAATTTGCTGTATTGCCAAATCGCAATACCGACTGTCAAAACCATAGTTGCTTAATCACGCATGAATCATTATCTTTTCTAATAGAATGGATGTCTGGAATTACTGTAAATCCAAAGATGAGTCAAAAAAATGTAAACCATATAGACGACTTTGACCTGGAATGGATCAATATTGAGAATAACAAGGATATTGACAATGCTCTTCGTTTAATAGCCAGGCAAAGCGTTGGTAAAAGGCTCATCTACAATGCCATTGAACATTATATTTTCATCAAAGCTTCACAAATTCACCACCATGAAGGGTATTATGACTGTAAACATAAAGAAATTGTCATCGATCCCACTGTTGTCAGCTACCCTTTCAAAATCAATTGCATAGTCCATGAACTTGTTCATGCGGCTAACTCACGACAAGATAACTCTATATTAGAAGAAACAGTTGCTGAGATAATTGGTATGAAGATACAGGATTCAATTACCCAGATCGATATATCCTGTAGTCACTATTTTGTCTTCGTAACCCGGCTAATTGATGAAAGATATGCAGGATTACCTGTTAGAAACAAAATTATCGAGGATTTAGAGCGTACAGGAATAATTGTTCAATTTGGTAAATAATAATTTTTCCACTAAGTACTAATTTAGTAGAATGTCTTTACTATTCTTTTTTATATCTTATTCTACAAATGATTTACCTTCACCCCGCGGATCACTGGCGGCAGTTACCTTATTCTTATGCTTGTCGATGATCACAACCTGCATGTTACCGTATTGATAGTTAAGCTCTCGCAAAGTATGGCCGCGTGATCCCAGTTCCGTAATCTCTCCCCGTGTAAACGCCTCAGGTTCATACTGGACCTCGTCAGGTAGATATTGGTGGTGAAATCGGGGTGCAGCGACGATTTGTTCAGCGGTTTTATCTTGTACCACACCGAGGATACTATTTAACACCATGGTAATGATGCGACTGCCACCCGGTGTCCCGAGGATAGCCAGTTTACCCTCACTCTCAATAAAGGTTGGACTCATGCTCGATAGCATTCGCTTGCCGGGTTGAATGGCATTGGCCTCTGCACCCACCAGCCCGTAGGCGTTGGGTGTGCCAGGCTTGGCAGAAAAGTCATCCATTTCATCATTCAGCAACACGCCGGTTCCTGGCGGCATAAAGCATGAACCAAAGGGATAGTTGATACTCAACGTTGCTGCGACTCGGTTACCCAGCTTATCGATGATAGAAAAGTGAGTCGTATGATTGCCGCCTGGTTGTTCATCGATACCGGGTAGCATGGCACTCGGCGTTGCGGCAGCAAGATCAATATCACTGCCAAGTTGAACGGCATATTCTTTACTGGTCAGTCTCTTGACAGGCACCTTTACAAAATCCGTATCACCCAGGTAAACAGCCCGGTCACGATAGGCGCGGCGCATAACTTCAATGAGTAGATGCTTTTGATCGATTTCATTGAGCTGCAGCCAATTATGTTGCTCCAGCATGTTCAACATTGAAATGAGCGCAACACCGCCAGAAGAAGCGGGAGGGACAACTGTCACACTATATCCAGCAAACTGGCCGATTAACGGTCTGCGTTCGATAACCTGGTAACGTTCGAGATCGGTCAAGCTCCAGATACCGCCATTGTTTCGAACGCCTTCGACCAGCGACCAGGCTATGTCGCCTTTGTAAAATCCATCTTTGCCTTGCTTGACCATCTTTTGCAAGGTATTGGCTAACTCAGGTTGCCTGATCAAATAGCCTAACTTCGGTACCTGATTATCCTGTAAAAAAGTTTTTGCCGCTGCCGGTGAAGCACGTAAGGCATCGAGTCGAAATCGAGCCATACGTTGATAGTGTTCGGTAACTGGAAATCCTTGCTGTGCAGCCTTGATCGCGGGTGCAAAAACTGTTGCGAGTGGCAAACTCCCATACCGCTGATTGATATGAACCAATGCAGCAGGTTGACCGGGTATGCCTGCCGCCAAGGGGCCATCAATAGATAATTTTGGAATGACGTTGCCCTGTTTATCCAGGTACATATCGCGCCGCGCCTCCAATGGCGCGACTTCGCGGCCATCGATCATGACTGACTGGTGAGTACTGACACGATGCAATAACCAGAAACCACCGCCGCCCATGCCGGAACTATAGGGTTCCACCACTGCCAGTGTTGCACTAACTGCAACCGCAGCATCAAACGCATTGCCCCCCTGATTTAGAATATCGATGCCGGCCTGGGTCGCGACCGGATGGGCACTGGCAACGGCGTGTTGATGTGGCTGGCTTTGCTGGCAGGCAAAAAGTAAAAGGGTGAAAAATAAGAGAAGGAGTCTGATCATCATCCTGATAGTTTAATAAATAACTACGAATTTTGCTGGCTTCTCTATATTATTTTTTTAAACGTCAGGATGCCTTGCGCCCGGTGAGTTTCTCATATTTGAGTTTGAGCATATCATCGGATTCATCATTGTCCGGGTCCTTGACGATACAATCCACCGGACAGACTTCAATACATTGTGGTTCGCCAAAGTGACCGACGCACTCGGTACACAGGTTGGGATCGATCTCATAGATCTCATCACCCTGCGAAATCGCATTGTTGGGGCACTCTGGTTCACAGACATCACAGTTGATGCATTCATCGTGGATTAGTAGGGACATACTCGAACAACCTGTCGGAAAACTGAAAAATGATCACATGCTAAATATATAGGGTCTCTGCATGAACGCATCAACGCTAATTTGGGATTTAATTAACGTACTCAGCATCTCAGAAACTGAATCGTGATGAATCTTAGCCGATTCTCTGTTTGATTGCAGCTACCACATTGGGGGGGACAAAGGGACTGATATCACCCTCGAGCTTGGCAATTTCACGCACCAGACTTGAGGATATATAGGAATATTGTTCCGCCGGGGTCAAAAACACGGTCTCGATATCATCACGTAGATGGCGATTCATACTGGCCAGCTGGAATTCATATTCAAAGTCAGAGACCGCACGCAGCCCCCTGATAATAACCGTCGCATCCTTTTCCCGCATAAATTCTACTAA
>JASFLV010000358.1:0-3293 GCA_050117915.1 Thioalkalispiraceae bacterium
CTGAATTTGCCTGACATAAGTGGTTTCAATGTTCATGAAAAATTAAAAAAGATAAGAAACCTTAGAGATATCCCTGTTGTTGCCGTTAGCGCCAATGCCATGGAGAATAATATAGAAAAAGCACAGACTGCGGGGTTCGATGCGTATCTCGTCAAGCCTGTTGATCTGGATAGCATGCTAGCAACAATTCAACGCTTGCTCACCAACCAACAGACCAATACTCAATTAGCAGGAAAGTAGGATTGTGAAAATAAATTCTATTCTTGTGGTAGAGGATAACCCTTCTAACCAGATTCTGATAAAGCAACAACTCACGATACTGGGCTATGAAGTAGAACTGGTCGAGAGTGGTGCGCGTGCCCTGGAAGAATTAACGCCTGACAGGTTTGATATCTTAATGACAGATATCAATATGCCGGACATGGATGGTTATGAACTCACCCAGAAAATCCGCAACCAGGCAGGAGAACAGTTTGCACAGATCCCGATTATTGCGATTACCGCCAATGCTACTTATGAAGATGAGCAACGATGTCTTTCTGCTGGTTTCGATGGCTTTCTGGCAAAACCGATTGATCTGGAATACCTGAAAAAATTTCTGATTGATTTACAGACTGTATCGGCTAAAACCGGTTCAAGCTATCGACATGATATTTCAAAACCAGCTTTACCAGAGATAGATATAGAGAATTCAGCCCTTGGTTCTGACATCCTGGATATTCGTGGCGTTTCCGACTTTGTTGGGGGCAATAGGCAGATGGTGCATAAACTGCTGCATGCCTTTTTACGCAATACCCCGGAAATTATCGCGAATATTCAAACTGGGCAGTCCGAATCGGATGCAAACAAAGTTATGCAGGCCTGTCATAAGCTCAAGTCATCGGCCCGTTCAGTCGGTGCCTATCGCTTAGCGGATTTGTGTATTGCGATGGAAACCGCGGCTAAAAAACAAATGTTGGATCGGGTTGATGAAATGGCTACGCAGCTCGATCCAATATTCAATGAGACGAAAACAGCTATCGTTAATTTAGTGCAGAAATAACAAATTTCTATGTATAAAAATGCTTCGTCAATTAATCGGGGGTTGGGGGCGCTTCGCGCGATGGTCGTCGATGACGACCTGCTGATTCATGAATTTGTTGCCCTCGGACTCGATAACCTGGGGGTGTATGACGTCTTAAAGGCATTGAGTGGTGAAGAGGCCCTTGCTTTACTGGAAGATTCCGAACAACCGATCGATGTCATCTTTTGTGACCTGAATATGCCGAAAATGGACGGCCTTGAATTACTGCGCCATATCGCATCCAGGGATTTTAATGGCGCTATCATATTAATGAGTGGTGAGGATTCGCGAATATTAAAATCTGCCACCAGCCTGGCTGAGGCCCATGATCTGCAGGTACTCGGTTATCTCGAAAAGCCCCTGAAACTGGAAAGCTTCAAGGAAATTCTCTCGACACTGCAGCAGAAAGTGACGGTTAAACACAGCGATGTCGTGGAGAACGTGGCAGAGACCGACCTCAAAGCAGCAATGCAGTCCGATCAGTTCTTCATGGTCTATCAGCCCAAGGTCGATATGCAAACCCACCGGGTAGTCGGCGTTGAATCACTGGCACGCTGGCAGCACCCGCTGAAAGGCTTCATCAGTCCAATGATGTTTATTAAAGCCGCTGAAGATTATGGCCTGATCAATGAATTGACCGATTTGCTGTTTATCAAGGCGCTCAATGAGGCAGGTCGCTGGTCGAAACAGGGGATAGACCTGCTAGTCAGCATCAACCTTTCGGTCGATTCGCTGGACCGACTCGAATTACCAGAATACCTTGTCTCCTGTGCGGCCAAAGCCGGTGTGGATGTGCGCAAGGTCATGATAGAAATTACCGAGAGTCGTTTAATGCAGGATGTAGCCACTTCCCTGGAAATTATGTCGCGGCTTTGTTTAAAAGGCCTGAGCCTGTCCATTGACGACTTTGGTACCGGTTATTCAACCATGGAAAAGCTCCGCCTGATTCCCTTTGTGGAATTAAAGATTGATCGCTCGTTTGTCTCGGGGGCCAACCATGATGATTCGAAACGGGCAATCCTCGAATCCAGTATCGAACTGGCGAAAAAGATGGATATCAAGACCGTTGCCGAGGGGATCGAAACCGAAGAGGACTGGGAATTGGTCAAATCCCTGGGCTGTAACCTGGGCCAGGGCTATTTTATTGCTAAACCCATGGCTGCTCCTGAGTTAGTACAATGGCTGGCTGACTGGAATCGTGACCACCATCCTGGCTAGGTTTCTCTCCCAGCCAAATCCCCCCGTGTTTTTATTACCCTGTATTTTTTATGAATAATCAGTAAAATAGCGCTCTTTTCCATGAATCGGCGATCAATAACTTTATGACAGTTCGTACCCGTTTTGCTCCGAGCCCCACGGGCTATTTACATATTGGTGGTGCCCGTACCGCGCTCTTTTCCTGGTTATATGCCCGTAAACACGGTGGCCAGTTTGTCCTGCGTATCGAAGATACCGATCTGGAGCGATCCACCCCTGAATCTGTCAATGCTATTCTAGAAGGAATGACCTGGTTGGGATTGGAGTACGATGAGGGGCCGTTTTACCAGACCCATCGCTTTGATCGCTACAAAGAGGTGATCCAGCAGTTGCTGGACGAAGGTCATGCCTATCGCTGTAATTGCTCTAAACAAAGACTGGATGAAATCCGGGAACAACAAAAGGCGCGCAAGGAAAAGCCACGTTACGACGGTTGTTGTCGTTCGAAACAGGCGGGTGAAGTCCGTCCGGATGAACCGCATGTGATTCGTTTTCGCAATCCCATCGACGGCCAGGTCATTATCAACGATCTGATTCGTGGTAAAGTGGTGATTCAGAACAGCGAACTGGATGATCTCATTATCCAGCGTACCGATGGCTCGCCGACTTATAATCTTACCGTGGTCGTCGATGACCTGGATATGGAGATTACGCATATCATCCGTGGCGATGATCATCTGAACAACACGCCGCGACAGATCAATATTTTGCAGGCCATGGGTGCCGAGATACCCACCTATGCGCATGTACCCATGATCCTGGGTGAAGACGGGGCGCGCTTGTCCAAGCGCCATGGTGCCACCGGGGTCATGAATTATCGCGATATGGGTTACCTGCCCGAGTCGTTGTTAAACTATCTGGTGCGCCTGGGTTGGTCGCACGGTGACCAAGAGATCTTTTCCCTGGATGAAATGATCGAGTTATTCGATATTGAGAAGGTGAATAAGGCTGCGTCGACGTTTAATCCGGAGAA
>JASFLV010000359.1:0-3282 GCA_050117915.1 Thioalkalispiraceae bacterium
GATCTTCACCCATTTGTTTGAGACCCAGCGAGACACGCATGCGCTCTTTATCAAACTTCAGAACCTTGACTGAAATTTCATCGCCAACGTTGACGATTTCACTTGGATGCTTCACCCGCTTCCAGGCCATATCGGTAATGTGTAACAGACCGTCAACACCACCCAGGTCGACGAAGGCACCATAATCGGTCAGGTTCTTCACGATACCTTTAACCACGCTGCCTTCCTGCATGCTTGAAATCAGCTCTTCGCGCTCTTCCGAACTCTCTTCTTCAACCACTGCACGGCGGGAAACCACCACGTTGTTACGACGTTGGTCCAGTTTGATGACCTTGAATTCCAGTTCCTTACCTTCAAGATAGCTGGTGTCTCTAACCGGACGTACATCCACCAGTGAACCTGGTAAGAAAGCGCGGACATCACCCAAGTCAACCGTAAAGCCACCTTTGACCTTATCAGTGATGATACCCATCACGGTTTCACCTGCATCATGCGCAGCTTCAAGGCGTTTCCAGGCCTCGGCGCGCTTGGCTTTTTCACGGGAAAGACGCGTTTCACCAAAGCCATCTTCGACTGCATCCAGTGCGACATCGACGGCATCACCAATATCCACATTGATGTTACCGGATTCATCTTTGAATTGCTCAACGGGGATAACACCCTCTGATTTCAAGCCGGCGTTAATAATGACAAAGTCATCGTTGACGGAGACAACCGTGCCCGTAATGATGGCACCGGGGACCATTTTGGTTTTCTCCAGGGATTCTTCAAATAATTCTGCAAAGCTTTCGCTCATGATTCTATATACCTTGTCGGGAGCAAGCCCAACTTGTTGACGAGAGATAGGGAGGATACTGAAGAGTATTCGATCTCTCACGGCCCGCAGACCGCATGTTTAGTTAAAATTTAGTTCCAGCTTGTGGGGCTGAAACCACCTAATTCGTATCGAATATGGCTTGACTGATCAACGCATTCACTTTTGCCATGACTTGATCGATACCTATACCTGAAGTATCTATAATAATAGCATCATTAGCGGGTTTTAGCGGGGAAGAAGCCCGTGACCCATCACGCTCATCACGCTCAGCAATATCCTTCACGAGGGCGGCGAGATTAACATCAATTCCCTTTTCCTTCAACTGTTTATGGCGTCTTTTCGCCCGTTCCTCGGCGCTGGCAGTAAGGAAAATCTTTAGTTTTGCCTGGGGGAAAACGGTCGTTCCCATGTCCCGACCATCGGCAACTAAACCGGGCGACTGTTGAAAATCACGTTGTCGTTGCAACAGGGCCTCGCGCACAGCGGGCAAGGCAGCCACCCTGGACGCCGCGTTGCCACAGGACTCGGTTCGGATATCGTTAGTAACCTCTTGATTATTGAGAAGAATGACTGGCTCAGCAGTAGGGTCATCACTGACAAAGCGCACATCCAGTTGCCGTGCATAGTCGGCCAGGCCTGCTTCATCCTCGAGATTAATCCCTTCCCGCATAGCGCCCAACGCAACCAGCCGGTACAGCGCGCCACTATCGAGAAAGTGCCACTGCAGTTGGTGAGCAAGCTGGCGACTGATGGTGCCTTTTCCTGACCCGCTGGGACCGTCAATCGTAATGACTGGAACAGCTGACATAATCAGAATTACTTGGCTCGTCCGTATTGATCATCAAATCGCACAATATCGTCCTCGCCCAGGTAACTGCCGGACTGAACCTCAATCATCTGCAGGGGAATACTGCCTGGATTTTCGAGTCGATGCTTGGTTCCGATTGGAATATAGGTCGATTCATTTTCCGAGACGATAAATGTCTCTTCACCGCGGGTGACTTTCGCGGTACCACTAACAATAATCCAGTGTTCTGCGCGGTGATGGTGCATTTGCAATGAAAGTGCTGCGCCTGGGTTGACTGTGATTCGCTTTACCTGATAACGCTGCCCAACATCGATACCCTCATAACTACCCCAGGGTCGATAGACGCGGCGATGAATAAGATGTTCATCACGCTCCTGGTTGTGTAACCATTCAACGACTTTTTTTACATTTTGAACCTGTGATTTATCTGCCGCTAAAACGGCATCCGCCGTTTCAATAATTATCGTATTTTTCAAACCAATCGCTGCAACCAAACGCCCTTCGCTGATCACCATAGAATCCACGGCATCGACGGTCATCACATCGCCACGGGTCACATTGCCTGCTTCATCTTTTTCACTGACATCCCACAATGCATCGAAGGCACCCACATCTGACCATGCCGCCTGCAAAGGGAATACCGCGGCCAGCCCATTTTGTTCAGTTAACTTTTCCATTACTGCATAATCGATGGAATCACTTGGAGACGAAAGGAAGGCTTGTTTATCGACACGATAAAAATCATTGTCTCGTTCTCCATTTTCTACTGCGGTTTTACACGCTTCTAAAATGGCAGGTTGTAATTTCGCTATATGCTCCAGCCATACCGAGGGCTTTAACATAAACATACCACTATTCCAGAGATAATCGCCGGAATCCAGATAGACCTGCGCGGTCTGGCTATCGGGTTTTTCAACAAAACGGGCAATCTTGTTTCCAGCTGAAGAAGTGATTTTTTCACCTTTTTGAATATAACCGTAGCCTGTCTCTACCCGATCGGGAACGATCCCAAAGGTCACGACGTAACCTTGCTTGGCCAGCTCTGCACCCGAGGAGACAACTGTTTCAAACGCAGCAATATCCTGTATCACATGATCAGCCGGCATGACCAACATCGCCATCTCTTGATCCGACGCATCCAGAACGAGCGCAGCTAAAGTCAGTGCCGGTGCAGTATTTCGACCCTCTGGCTCTAATAGAATTGCATCGCTGTTGATATCTATTTGGCGAAGCTGTTCAGCCACCATAAATCGGTGCTCTTCATTACAAACCACTAATACCTCGGGTGCCACATCAAGTACACCTTTCACACGCTCAATGGTTTCCTGTAACAGAGTCTGCTCGTTCACCAGGGGCAATAACTGCTTCGGATAGAGTTTGCGCGACAACGGCCATAAGCGAGTGCCTGAACCACCTGAAAGAATGACGGGTTTTATATTCATACTTGAGTAATATCCTGTTTGCTAATCGATTACCTGGACGTCAACACCCGATAAGTTTGCCAGCTCGGCGAACCCCGGAAAAGAGGTGTTCACATTATCACAATCCAGGATAGTAATCGGATCCGATGCCCGCAACGCAGCCATGGTAAAACTCATGGCAATCCGGTGATCGCCACAACTATCAACACTGCCACCTTTAAGCCGTCCACCTTGTA
>JASFLV010000360.1:0-3268 GCA_050117915.1 Thioalkalispiraceae bacterium
CTATACCAAAGTTGGAAAAGATAATAAAACCGCCACTGAGATTATTGAGATCAAGTATTATAACGATGAGTATGCGGTAGTACGTGATTTGACTCTCACTAACAAGTGGGAGTATGACGAAAAAAAGCTGCGCTGGCAGCTGACCAATCCTTTACCTCCATTCGAATAGTATTTAGATTTTAATCCAGGCTTCCGGCCGGCAGTTGCATCGTTAGACAATGTAAACTTCCGCCTTGTCGGATTATCGATGTGGCGTCAACAGGTATAATTTCACGCTGCGGAAAGGCCTGGGCCAGACGGGTGCATGCCACTGTATCCATTTCGTCATTATAAACCGGTACAAGAACCGCCTTATTGATAATAAGAAAGTTGCAGTAACTGGCCGGGAGGCGCTCACCCTGATCATCCATTATTGGTTTTGGTAGCGGTAACTCGATAAGTTCGTAGTTATTTCCATCAGGATCGGTTAATGACTTTAACTCTGTTGTCATTTTCTCCAGTGAGACGTAATGCGGATCGTTTTCCTGATGACATACACAGTGGGCGATGACACTGTCTGAACAAAAACGAGCAAGCATATCAATGTGCCCATCTGTGTCATCACCAAGAATCATGCCATGTTCCAACCAAAGCACTTTTTTGATCCCCAGCAGTTCGGCAAAAATGTCTTCGTAGTCGATTTCTGCTAATGCTGGATTCCTGTTTTTGTTTAACAGGCACTGTTTCGTGGTTAGTAGCACACCTTGTCCGTCCGTATCAATGGCGCCACCCTCAAGGATAAGGTCCTGTTTATTCATTTCCTTGTTGTTGACTGATGGATGCAGAGAAAATTGCTTACAAAGCTGATCATCCAGGTGATATTCAAACTTGTTACCCCAGCCATTAAAACGAAAGTCGATAAACTTGATCGTGTTGTTCTGTTTTATAGTCAATGGACCGGTATCCCTTAACCAGGTGTCGTTGTATGCAGCAAACAAGGGAATGATTTTTTCATTCTCGATGTGATGGTCAAGGAATCGAGGTTTAAGCGATTCAAGATAGTCTGACTCAGGTACAAACAGGACGACCGGCTCAAAACGGGTAATCTGTTTGATAATGGCGAGGTAGGTCTGCTGAATATCATCTAACCGTGGTTGCCAGTCAGTCATTGCGTGTGGCCAGGCCAGCATGACGGCATCCTGTGGTTCCCATTCAGCAGGAAAGCGAATGACTGACTGAGAAGGTTGTGCCATTGGAAAGCAGGACTCGATTCAGAGGTGAATTCGCAGGCTGCTCTGCATTTGCAGCATCAGGCAGCAGAGCTGAATTCAGTTTAACTAGCGATGATTGACAGCGTGGATAACGTGGTCGTACTCAAAGTAGACGGTAAAGCCTGAATAGACCCAGCGAGATATCGGGGGTTCACCGACAGCCTGAACCTTTTCAGGTGGTGTTCCAAACCGATTTTCTACCTGGTCCTTGGTCATCCCACGACCCGGTAATGTCACGGAATAGGAAGTTTCCTGTGGCGCAGTTTCAGGCCCAGGCATTTCCAGGACCTCACCATTCGCAGGGCCGGCTAGAAGAGCAGTTACCAGAAAGGTGGGCCAGATTGTTACTTTCATCTTTATCTCCCATACACGCTTGAGGGCAGCCACACAGGGGCTGATTCACTAAACAAACTATACAACATCAATGGGTTATGAGCAAAACCTAATCATATAAATTAATATTAGGATATGATTAACAGATTGACCATAAATTCAAGCAAATACCACAAAATATGCAAGGACAAATTAGTGGCTATAGTTGAATTATCATCTCCACAACAGCATTAACCCACTATGGTATATACACAGACACGTTTTAGCACAGAAAGCCAAACGACACCTGAACAGGTCAGCAGTTGGGTGAAGTCGCTGGGTTATGCTGAGGACTCTGAGGAGTTTGCCCTAATCCAGAAGGCATTTTTGGTTGCAGAAAAGGCCCATGGTGAGCAAACCCGGGCTTCAGGGGAACCTTATATCACCCATGCAATGGCGGTAGCTGAGATTCTGGTCAAACTTCACCTCGATCCACAGGCAGTCGCGGCCGCGATCTTACATGATGTTGTCGAAGATACAGCTATGAGCCAGGAGGATGTCCAGTCCCAGTTTGGTGATGATGTTGCACAACTGGTCGACGGGGTCACTAAACTGTCCTTTATTGAACAGCAGGACCTGAGTGAAAGAGGCACCAAGGAACATCTCCACGCAGAGAGTTTACGCAAACTTTTGCTGGCGATGGCGGAGGATGTGCGTGTTGTCTTAATCAAGCTGGCGGATCGCCTGCATAATATGCGTACCCTCAAATATTTATCTGAACGCAAACAAAAACGGGTCGCCAGGGAGACCATGGATATCTATGCACCACTGGCAAACCGGTTGGGTATCTGGCAGATCAAGTGGGAACTGGAAGACCTGGCATTCCGCTACCTGGATCCTGAGAACTATAAAAAAGTTGCGCATTTTCTTGATGAACGACGCGTTGATCGCGAACGTTATATCAATCAGGCCATACGTATCATTCAGGCTGAGATGCAAAAGGCCGGCATTAACGCCGAAGTACAGGGTAGACCCAAACATATCTATAGCATCTGGAAGAAGATGCAACGAAAAGGGGTAACCTTTAGTGCCGTTTATGATGTGCGGGCAATACGTATTCTGGTGGACAAGGTGCAGGATTGTTACGCCGCACTCGGCGCCATCCACACAATCTGGCGACATATCCCCAACGAGTTTGATGACTACATTGCGACTCCAAAAGAGAACATGTACCAGTCGATTCACACCGCAGTGATCGGTCCGGAAGGAAAAACCCTGGAGGTACAGATACGCACTCACGAAATGCATGAACATGCGGAACTTGGGGTTGCCTCGCATTGGGCATACAAAGAGGGGGGTAAGTCTACCGCCGGTTACGAACAGAAGATTGCCTGGCTGCGTCAGTTACTGGAATGGAAAGAAGAATCGGATGATGCGGGAGATTTTATCGACCGCTTTAAATCGGAGGTCTTTCAGGATCGTGTCTACGTGATAACTCCACAAGGTGACATCATCGATCTCGCTCAAGGTGCGACCCCCCTGGATTTCGCTTACCATATTCATACCGACATTGGTCATCGTTGTCGTGGCGCCAGGGTTAATGGCCGTATTGTTAATTTGACCTACGAATTAAAAAGTGGCGAACAAGTCGAGGTACTCACGACCAAATCGGGTAAACCCAGTCGAGACTGGTTGAATCCCCAACT
>JASFLV010000361.1:0-3243 GCA_050117915.1 Thioalkalispiraceae bacterium
GTATGTGAATACTGAGGTGCAGTGTGAGAGTAAAGAGTAAATGGCACAAGAAAGACAAAACCCATACAGTTGAAGAGTTAGCCGGTGCGTTGGCATTTATTGCCATCCGGATTGCCCAGAACGGCACCTTAAACCTGGAAAATAATGACTTTCAAACAGATACCGTCGCGCAACGACTGGAGATCATGACGGAGTACCTTTGTTTCACTGTACATATAATCGATCGGATGACGATAGAGAAATTTGATGATGACGAGCGGCAACGTTTTATGACCGAACTTTCCATTAAATGTGCAAAACACATAGAAGACAATAAGCGGGATCTGATTGGCCCTGGAGATTATCGTCAGGCGTTTATCGATCGCTTAAATCAGCGTATGGACGACTATGCTGATTTCAAGTTTGACGAGGAACAGGGTGGTCCCAGTTTTCCCATGCGACGATTTTTCGGTGGTTTGGTTACCGAGCAGATGGGCGAGAAGAACAAAAAATGGGTAGCTGATCAGGTCATTGATATTGAAGTTCCTGAAATCCTTGAATCGTTACATAAGGCATTACCTAACCTGTTTGCCTGAACCATGATAAACATAAAAAAAGGCGGGAGCGACCCGCCTTTTTTATGTGTAACTCAGAAGTTACCTGACAAGAAATTACTTGGCGAACTTCTTGTAGTTATCCATGTTACGCTCAGTACCATCATCATAACCGGCACTGTATGCGTCATTCAGGCGCTGTTCTTCACGAATAGGATTGATCAGGAAACCGCCTTGCCAACCCTGGATGTATTCAGGATCAACACCTGCTTTTTCCATTGCATCTACGTGGTCATGGTAGATTTTTAAGTCCTCTGCCTTCATGTTTATCTCCTCTAAAGTATCGATACTTACATTTTCAATTGAATAAAAGTGTTTAAGTAAAAATTAACCCGCATTGAAATGAGCGAGTGTTTTACCTGAAGTAATGGCATCACGTGCCTGTTTGGCAGCTGAAGCATAGTCGTTTGCCCGTCCCAGATGCTTTAGGCATAGGGAAGCGGAGTAAATCAGGGCATCCATGGCTGGGCCTGGCTTGCCATTGAGTGCCTCTATGCCGAGTTCCGCAGCCTTTTCGGCAGCAGCATCGGCGTCAAAATCATTGGCGATATTGTCTGCTTTGTTTGTCGCGCCCGGTAAATCTTTGGGAATAGGCACTGCCCGTGTGCTCTGCTCAATTCCCAGGTCTTTTGGGTTGACCTCCTCCGCGCTTTCTTCGCCTTTGTCATGGTAGCTATAGACCATGGCAGGCTGCTGGAGTGAGGGGATAATACCACCCTCGACGCCACGCACAATCATTGCCGAGTCGAAATTGGCAAATCTGGCCAGTTCAGCATAAACCGGGGGATAGGCCTTGTGGACATAACCGGTCAACAAGTGGGTCTTGTTTTTTCCGCGAATCGGACCAACCAGCACCTCAACCGTAGTAATTACCTGGCGTTTGACCATCCGGGTACGCAAATCCAGCAGTTTGAATAAATCGGGTGCAAAGGCGCGCTGGTCGACATAGGCCCAGCCGCATTCTGTATCACTTAAGCGTGCCGCCGCCGTATTGACATCTAGATCGACGTCTTTGCCAGCGGCTTTGAGTATCTTGTGGTGAGTGACGCCGTATTTGGGACCCACATACTCAACGCCGTGGCAGACAGAAGGGACACCCAGGGAGGCCATCACCGGGGCAACAAAGGCGGCCATTGGCAAACCACGCGCATGACCATCGTATGGGTCAGCGATATCCAGGACCTCTTCCACCCCTGCGGTAACGATATTGGCCCGATCCATAATCGCCTGCAACACACCCTTGTTTTCATCATCGACTTCTCGCTTCATTCTCAGCGCGATCAGGAAGATCGCAGCCTGGACAGGGTCCATCGACTCAGAGAGAATCTCCGACATAGCCGCATGGGCCTCGTCAAAACTCAGGTTTTTGCTGTATTCAGGCCCTGTCGCGACCTTTTGAATCCCGGAACGCAAGGCCTTTTGGGAATCAGTCATGGGCTGAATGGGTACCGCGCTCATTGAGAGCACCTCTTTTTCATGAAAAACGGCCGGAAGTATAGCCAGCACAATAGGTTAGATGTATATCCCAATAGGGAAAGTTGACGCATAAAGCTGAATTTCATGAATTAATCCCATAAGGGGTATTTATGAAAACCGACTAAAAGGGTAAGTTTAGAAAATCTTAATATAGTGAAGGACTTAGCGGCTAAAAGCCATATAGTCCTTGAGAGAATTGGAGGAAATCATGGCAGACTCAAGCAATATCGACATCGCCAGCGCCATGGCGGCGTTTGAGGCAAAGCACTTTTCGCAGGCCATGCAGTTATTTACCCCGATTGCAGAGGCCGGGGACGCGGATGCGCAACACCGAGTTGCCATCATGTATCAAAACGGGCTGGGCATGGCACGCAATTGTGAGCAGGCCTTTCGCTGGATGCAGGCATCCGCGGATCAAGGTTATGCAATTGCCCAGCATGGCCTGGGTTTCATGTACCTGGAGGGTGATTGCGTCGAACAGGACGCGGCTGAGGCAGCGAAGTGGTTCGAGAAGGCCGCCGAGCAGGGATTGGCCGGCTCCCAAACCACGCTTGCGCAGATGTATGAGCAGGGCAATGGCGTAGAGCAGGACCTCGACAAGGCTAAGGCCTTATACAAGCAAGCCGGTTTTTAATTGGTTACACTGCAAAAATCATTGTTTAACAGGATCGTCAGGAAATAGAACAGAATGCGTCCAGCACATTTGTCACAGGTATTAGATAAAGAATTCAAAAGTACATTGGAAGGCCATCACACCCCGGTCATGCTGTGGGGGCCACCGGGCGTGGGTAAATCACAGATTATTGCCCAGGTAGCCGAAAAGCAATCCGTTCCCCTGATAGATATACGTCTGTCGCAAATGGAACCGTCTGATTTAAGAGGTATTCCTTTTCGTGAAACAGATGTCGTGGAGTGGGCGATTCCGGCCATGTTGCCCGATGCCATGCGTCATGGTGAAAAGGGCATATTGTTCCTGGATGAGATCACCTCTGCACCACCGAGTGTCTCTGCCGCGGCCTATCAACTTATCCTTGATCGTCGGCTGGGCAATTATGTCATTCCAGATGGTTGGGCGATCTTTGCTGCAGGTAACCGGCAAGGCGATCGAGGTGTCACTTATACGATGCCTGCACCCCTGGCCAACCGCTTTTCTCACTTTGATGTGGAAGTCAAT
>JASFLV010000362.1:0-3242 GCA_050117915.1 Thioalkalispiraceae bacterium
TACTACCCACCCATCCCTATTTCACAAACAAAAAAGCCGGTTTTCAAAGAGAATGATACCAGCATTCCTTGTTTTTCAATTTGGTCGGGGCGAGAGGATTTGAACCTCCGACCCCTTCGTCCCGAATCTATTTATTAGTCACAGAGATTCAACGAGTTAGTCTCTAAGTCTTTGTTCGATAGACATTTTACATCATTACCGATCTCGTTCAATCCCGTTAAGAATTCGTTGCAACTGTCCCAAAATAGTCCCAGAAATGCATCGACCTTAAATGCAGCTAAGTTAAGCATCGTATCAATTACGATTAACACAAATTCAAAAACTTTAGCCTTTATTAGGTGATAAACCTCACAATTAATATAAGTAATAGGTGATAATCTAATCATATTTAATTCAACTTATTGATTATAAAGAAAATAAATAATAGAAATAACCATTGAAAAATAATGTCATTTGGTTAAAATACCGCCTTGTAAACCATATAAAACTTATGGAATAATTCTAAATTGGCAATGAAGCCTTCATGCTAGATAACAAAGAGAACAGGAATTAACATGAAGAGGATATTGCCATTTCTCCGTATTCAACAGACTCGGCACAACATGTCGATACCGGTCTTAACAGCTTAGTATTACTGGCACGCTTTTACGGCCTGCCCGCCGATCCCGCCCAGCTCAAGCATGAATTTGTCCAGGGAGGTGAGGTCTTCGGTCAAGCGGAGATTCTGCGCGCGGCGAAAAAACTCGATCTGAAGGCTCGTGCCTCGACTATTAATCCAGCCAAATTATCGACGACGCCATTGCCTGCCATTGCGGAGCTTGAAGATGGTCATTTCATTGTTATTGCCCGAGTGGATGAGGAGCGTGTGCTGATTCAGGACCCGCGCGAAGGTCGCCCGACCATGATGGCGCGCAAGGCCTTCGAGAAGGAATGGTCGGGTCACCTGATACTATTTACTAAGCGCGCTAATTTGCGCCCGGAAGATCGCAAGTTCGATTTCACCTGGTTCATCCCCGCCATTGTGAAGTACCGCAAGTTACTCGGCGAGGTCTTAATTGCTTCTTTCTTTATTCAACTGTTTGCCCTCTTAACACCACTGTTCTTCCAGGTGGTGATCGATAAAGTCCTGGTCCATAAAGCGATGACGACCTTACATGTCGTCGCCATCGGCATGTTGGCCATCGTCCTGTTTGAAACCATTCTCGGTGGCCTGCGACACTATCTATTTTCACATACCTCCAGCCGGATTGATGTCTCACTCGGTGCACAACTCTTCCGCCACATGATGCGCCTGCCGATTGCCTATTTTGAAGCTCGGCGTGTGGGCGAAACGGTGGCGAGGGTTCGTGAACTGGAAACCATACGGCAGTTTTTAACCAGTTCTACCTTAACTATTGTTATCGATTTGTTCTTCACCGTAGTGTTCCTGGTGGTCATGTTTTACTACAGTCCTATCCTCACCTTCGTTGTATTAGGCACAATCCCTCTGTATTTAGGACTCTCCATCATCGCCACGCCGTTATTCCGTGGCCGCCTGGAAGAAAAGTTCAATCGTGGCGCGGAGAATCAGGCCTTCCTGGTGGAATCCATTAATGGGATGGAAACCGTCAAGGCCATGGCCATTGAACCGGCCATGCAGCGTAAATGGGAAGAACAGTTAGCCGGTTATGTGAAGTCGAGCTTCCGGGCCAGTAACCTAAGTAATATCGCTGGTCAAATTGCCCAGTTCATGGGCAAGCTCACCACGATCGTGATTCTCTGGATCGGTGCCCATCTCGTGATGAGTGGTGAACTGTCCATTGGCCAGCTGATTGCCTTTAACATGCTGGCTGGCCGGGTGAACGGACCCATCATGCGTATCGTGCAATTGTGGCAGGAGTTTCAGCAAGCGGGAATTTCACTGCAACGTCTGGGTGACTTACTCAATGCCCCGACCGAACCGAGTTATACCAACCGCACCAACTTGCCGGAACTCAAAGGTCATATCCAGTTTGATAACGTCACGTTCCGTTACCAGCCGGATCGACCGGAAATCCTGCGCCAGCTATCGCTGGATATCGAGGCGGGTAAAACCATTGGCATCGTTGGCCGCTCCGGTTCGGGTAAAAGCACCCTGGCGAAGTTGGTGCAGCGGTTATACGTCCCTGAAAACGGACGCGTATTAATAGACGGTGTAGACCTGGCGCAAATCGACCCGGTCTGGTTACGACGTCAAATCGGCGTGGTGCTCCAGGAAAATTTACTGTTTAATCGTAGCGTGCGCGACAACATCGCGCTGGCCGATCCGGGCTTGCCCATGGAGCCCATAGTACAAGCGGCAAAGCTGGCTGGCGCCCATGAATTTATCCTCGAGTTGCCCGAAGGTTATGACACAGTCGTGGGAGAGCACGGTGCGTCTTTATCCGGGGGGCAACGTCAACGCATTGCCATTGCCCGTGCCCTGGTGACCAATCCACGTATACTCATCTTTGATGAAGCCACTAGTGCCTTGGATTATGAATCCGAGAGTATTGTTCAGAAAAACCTGGCCAGGATTTGTCAGGGACGCTCCGTACTCATCATTGCCCATCGTTTAAGTACGGTGCGCAACTCGGATTGTATTTATGTGATGGACAAAGGCGAGATTGTTGAGTCCGGTACGCACCAGGAATTGCTCAAACGAAACGGTTATTACGCCAACCTGCATAAACACCAGACAGGGCATTTAACGGCAACGGGATAAAAAAACACTCACCCTCTCCCTCAGGGAGAGGGCATGGGTGAGGGTATAAAATTAATTAAGGTTTAAAGTATGAAAATACTAAAAAACATATTCGCAAATATCGGTCAGCACCTACATATATGGAAAGCGGCCTGGCACCACCACAAAAAGGTGGAAGCGTTGCCACGCCCTGATGGAAAAGACGTAGAGTTTTTACCTGCCGCCCTGGAAATCCAGGAGACCCCACCATCGCCACTGGGTCGCAAGATCATGTTTTTGATTATCTTTGTGTTTGTCTTCTCCATTATCTGGGCCACTTTCGGCAAGATCGATATTATCACCGTTGCACAGGGCAAGATCATTCCCAGCGACTACTCGAAGGTCATCCAGCCGTTTGAGACTGGTGTTATAAAGGTCATTCATGTGCGTGATGGGCAACACGTGAAAAAAGGGGATGTATTAATAGAGTTAGATGCGACCTCTACAACCGCCGATAAAGATCGTGTAAATAATGAACGGATCAGTGCCATTGTCGTGGCGA
>JASFLV010000363.1:0-3240 GCA_050117915.1 Thioalkalispiraceae bacterium
GTCGTCATAACTGGTAACTTCAGCACGGATGAACCCTTTTTCAAAGTCGGTATGAATCACCCCGGCAGCCTGTGGTGCCGTTGCCCCTATCTTGACGGTCCAGGCCCGCACCTCTTTTTCACCCGCAGTAAAATAAGTCTGTAAACCCAGTAACGTATAGCCGGCACGGATCACACGATTTAGACCCGGTTCATCCAGTCCCATTTCGCTGAGGAACTCCTGCTTTTCGTCATCATCCAGTTCCACCATTTCTGCTTCGATCGCAGCACAGACGGGAACCACCGGCGCCCCTTCTTGTTCCGCCAGTTTACGTACCGCATCCAGTTGTGGATTGTTTTCAAACCCACCTTCATCGACATTGGCGATATACATCGTTGGTTTGATGGTTAACAAAAACAGGTCACGAACCTGGACCTTTTCTTCTTTTTCCAGTTGCATTGCGCGTACTGGCTTACCTTCATCGAGCTGTGCCTTCACTTTTTCAAGCACGGCTAATTTAGCCTTGGCATCCTTGTCACCTGATTTCGCTACTTTGCTGGTTCGCTGGATACTCTTTTCGACAGACTCCATATCAGCCAGGGCCAGTTCGGTATTGATAATTTCAATATCACTTAATGGATCGACTTTACCGGCGACATGTACGATGTCATCATTTTCAAAACAACGCACCACATGGGCAATCGCATCGGTCTCACGTATATTGGCCAGGAACTGATTGCCCAGACCTTCACCCTTTGACGCCCCTTCCACCAGGCCGGCAATATCGACAAACTCCATGGTAGTAGGAATGACTTTTTGTGGTTTCACAATGGCTGCCAGCCTGTCCAGGCGCGGATCCGGTATCGGCACGATACCAACGTTAGGCTCAATGGTACAAAACGGGTAATTCTCCGCCTGGATCTCGGCCTTGGTTAACGCATTGAACAGAGTTGATTTACCGACATTCGGTAAACCAACAATACCGCATTTAAAACCCATGAATGTTTCCCTATCTAGTTATTTGGTATGCAAGGTCTGCATCGCTTTGGCGGTTTCGCCATTAACGATTTGATCAAGGACAGCGATCACACGATCGATTGCAGCTTCAATTGCTACTTGATCGTCGCTTGAGGCCTTTTTCAAAACATGACCAGTGACCCTGGCCTTGTTACCCGGATGACCAATGCCTAATCGAATACGTTGAAAGCCGTTGCCACCACAACGGCTGATAATATCGCGCAAACCATTGTGTCCACCGTGGCCGCCACCTTGCTTGAGACGCACTTCGCCCACCGGCAAATCGAGATCATCATGAGCTACCAGAATGTTTGCCAGTTTTACTTTATAAAACTGCATCAAGGCGAGAACCGATTGACCACTCAAGTTCATAAAAGTATCGGGTTTTAATAACCAGACCTGACGGCCATCAATGGTGGAACGTGCAACTTCACCCTGGAATTTCTTTTCTGGTTTGAAACTGCCGCCATACTTGCGGGCCACTTCATCCACAAACCAAAAGCCGGCATTGTGCCGCGTGTTGGCATACTCACTTCCTGGGTTTCCCAACCCGACTATGATGTCAACATGCGCGGGCACTGCCGGCTCCGGTATTCAATATGATTTAAAGTTATTCTTCAGTTGGCTCTGCAGACTCGCCACCTTCAGCGGCAACCTCTTCACCTTCTTCAGCAGTTTCTTCTTTAGCCGCACGAGGCATATGCACACTGGCGACGGCCTGATCATGGGCCTCACCATGTGTCAATTCAACCAGTTCCGTGCCTTCAGGCAGTTTCAGATCAGTGAGATGGAAAATGTCATTCATCTCCAGACTACCCAGATCGACTTCAATATATTCAGGTAAGTCCCCTGGCAAACAGGCAATCTCAACTTCAGTGATATTGTGACTGATCAGACCACCGTCACGTGTAACACCCGGTGCTTTTTCTTCATTAATAAAGTGCAATGGCACCTGAACGCGGATCTGCTCAGTAGCACTGACCCGTTGCAGATCGATATGCATGATATAAGGACGACTCGGATGGCGCTGTAGATCTTTAACAATCGCCTGCTCTTCACCTTTCCCATCGACACTCACTTTTAGAATGTGCGAAAAGAAAGCTTCATTATCTACTTGATGAGCCAGTTCATTCTGATTAAAGGTCAGAGGCATCGGGTCTTTATTTTGCCCATAAAGAATAGCTGGAACTTTTCCGGCATGACGCAGGCGGCGGCTCGCACCCTTCCCTGTATCAGTACGGAGTTCAGCATTTAATAAAAAATCACTCGACATGATAGTTACTCCAGTTTTACAGACTATTGTCTGTGTAAATAAAACAAGCTTACGCTTGTTAGTGCACACCCCCGCGACCAGGGGTGCCTTGTCAAACAGATGACAAACATAATTTGTCTAAGCCTGACTAGCTAGCCAAACAAATTATGTTTATCAGTCAATATATAAGGAGCTAACTGACTCCTCATCACTAATACGACGAATAGTTTCCGCCAGAAGCTCTGCAATACTCAACTGCCGAATCCGATCACAGTTTGCTGCGTCTTCACCCAATGGAATCGTATCAGTGACAACCAGGGCATCCAGCTCCGAGTTGGAGATATTTTCCACTGCCGGTCCCGATAACACCGGATGGGTACAATATGCCAACACTTGTGCAGCACCATGTTCTTTCAATGCCTTGGCTGCCTGGCACAAGGTCCCTGCGGTATCAACCAGATCATCGATCAAAATACAGCTACGACCATCGACATCACCGATGATGTTCATGATCTTGGCAACATTCGCCTTGGGGCGACGTTTATCAA
The DNA here is from genome assembly GCA_050117915.1 of Thioalkalispiraceae bacterium. Taxonomy (GTDB): domain Bacteria; phylum Pseudomonadota; class Gammaproteobacteria; order UBA6429; family Thiohalophilaceae; genus SZUA-24. The sequence goes on from JASFLV010000363.1 coordinate 2,797, forward strand.
TGATCGCAAGATCCGCATCATCCAGACGCTTGGCCAAAGCCCTGGCACGTACTACGCCACCGACGTCAGGTGATACCACCATCTGGTCCGGATACTTTTGTCGCCACACATCACCCAGCAAAACGGGAGAAGCGTAAACATTATCTACCGGGATATTAAAAAATCCCTGAATCTGATCGGCGTGTAAATCAACCGTCAAAACCCGGTCGGTGCCTACCGTGGCAATCATATCCGCGACCACTTTGGCCGTAATTGGCACCCGTGCTGAGCGGGGTCGTCGATCCTGTCGGGCATAGCCAAAATACGGAATCACCGCAGTGACCCGGGCTGCAGATGAACGACGAATCGCGTCAATCATGACCAATAATTCCATCAGGTTCTCATTGGTCGGCGCACAGGTCGGCTGTACAACAAAAACGTCCTTACCGCGGACGTTTTCCATTA
>JASFLV010000364.1:0-3222 GCA_050117915.1 Thioalkalispiraceae bacterium
TGGCTCAGTCTCCTCAGACATAATCATCGCATTCAGATGGTTCAAAATATCCCGACTCAATGGATTCAGGTTTTCTGATGCATATAAGATCCCGGGAAAATTGGCGACATCAGATCTGGCAAACTCAAAAAACTTGCCTTCGTATTCTTTAAATTTTTCTATATTTTTTTCAATCGCCTTAACTAATAAGTGCGACTCACTATCCGCCTGGATGGGTTCCTGCTGTTCAAGTTTTTGTAGCGTTGATTCAATCTTGCCCAAGGCCTGTCTGTAATTGTTCTGATGCAATTCCTCTTTGCCTAGCAGGTACAGACCAAGTGATCCGGAAGCATCCTTGATGTGCTGGGCGAGTTTGGCAGAGGCAAACACGGTGGGTTGATGGTCATCGACCACGGAATTAATGTGATTGCGGACCAGCAACAAACCGATGACAGTAACCACCACGATCACTGTCATAAATGCCAGGATGGCACCAAACCCAACATAGAGTTTTTTCTTGATCGGTAAATATTCGACCCTGGATCGAATGAGATCATTAACAAAACCTAGATTAATTTTTTTACTGAGTAACCCCATTAGCCATGCCTGTCATTATTTAGTTAGAAGCTGCTGGACAAAAGAGGCTCTATCACTGAGCCAGAGAAGAGTGTCCTATGACGTTTTTCGGCTTTTGGGGTAATAACTTTATAGTTAGCTGGTGTTTATTGAGGGGTAGGTGCGGGATTTAACTCGCAAACGGGCCAATAAGTCGATATTGATTCAACTGTGTTGTCCCTGGTTGTAGCTATATTTCGTGTCGCCCCTGATACTGGCTTTAGAATGACTCTAAAATAAGGTCGCCGCTGTCTACCGGGGGACCTATTGGGTTATGCAAACGGGTCGCATGGAGGTTACCGCATTCACGATATTTCTCTATATAAATAGTGTCACTCTTCGTCAGGATCGGTTGCTTGTTGGTAAGAGCGAGATCGGGCTTATTTCATCAATGAAATAGTAAAATGAACGAACGGGGATAAGACCTGCTCTTTTATTGACAGGATCACACTCTCTACCCCAGCCCTTTGATCTGTTGGGCTGAGGTAGAGTAGTGATATTTAAAGTTACCCGAGATCAAAGCGATCTGCATTCATGACCTTGGTCCATGCAGCAATGAAGTCCTCTACGAACTTTTCCCTGCTGTCATCCTGCGCATAGACTTCGGCATAAGCGCGCAGAATCGAGTTTGATCCGAACACGAGATCAACGCGTGTTGCCGTCCACTTAACCTTATCTGTCTTGCGGTCGCGGATTTCATACAGATTGTTGCCGGCCGGCTTCCAGGTGTAATTCATGTCCGTAAGATTCACGAAAAAGTCATTGGTCAATGCGCCTTCGCGATCGGTGAACACACCGTGCTTGCTGCCGCCGTGGTTGGTGCCCAGCACCCGCATGCCGCCCACCAGCACGGTCATCTGCGGCGCGGTCAGCCCCATCAGTTGGGTGCGATCCAGCATCATCTCTTCTTCACTGACCAGGTAGTTCTTCTTGACCCAATTGCGATAGCCGTCATGCAGCGGTTCCAGCGGTTCGAAGGACTCGACATCGGTCATCTCGTCCGTGGCATCCCCGCGGCCCGGTGCGAAGGGCACGCTGACATCAAAGCCGGCGGCCTTGGCAGCCTGCTCAACACCGACGTTACCGGCCAGCACGATCACATCCGCGATGCTGGCGCTGCTCTCGGCTGCAATGGGTTCCAGCACACCCAGTACCTTATTAAGACGCTCGGGCTCGTTGCCTTGCCAGTCCTTCATCGGGGCGAGGCGAATGCGCGCGCCGTTGGCACCGCCGCGATTATCCGAACCGCGGAAAGTCCGGGCACTGTCCCAGGCGGTGGCGACCATCTCGCTGATGCTCAGACCACTGGCGGCAATCTTGTCCTTCACGGCCTGCACATCGTAGTCGGTCTTGCCGGCCGGCACCGGGTCCTGCCAGATCAGGTCTTCTTTGGGCACATCGGGACCGATATAACGCGCCTTCGGCCCCATGTCACGGTGGGTCAGCTTGAACCAGGCCCGCGCGAAGGCATCCTTGAAGGCGTCGGGATCGGCGCGGAACTTCTCCATGATGTCGCGGTAGGTCGGATCCATCTTCATCGCCATGTCGGCATCGGTCATGATCGGTTTGCAACGGGTCCTCATATCTTCCACATCCACCGGCATCTCTTCTTCCTTGATGTCGACGGGCTCCCACTGCCAAGCGCCGGCCGGACTTTTCTTTGACTCCCACTCGTGATCCAGCAGCATGTCGAAGTAACCCATATCAAACACAGTCGGGTTGGAGGTCCAGGCCCCTTCGAGACCACTGGTGACTGTATCACGGCCAATGCCGCGTTGGGTGTGGTTGTTCCAGCCCAGGCCTTGCTCTTCGAGATCGGCGGCCTCGGGTTCAGGACCCAGCAGTGTCGCATCGCCGTTGCCGTGGGTTTTACCGACGGTGTGCCCCCCGGCGGTGAGGGCGACGGTTTCCTCGTCGTTCATCGCCATGCGTTCGAAGGTCACGCGCACATCATGCGCTGTCTTGAGCGGATCCGGCTTGCCATCCACGCCTTCCGGATTAACGTAGATCAGCCCCATCATCACCGCGGCTAGGGGATTTTCCAGGTCCCGCTCGCCGGAATAACGACTGCCTTCACTACCGGTGGGCGCGAGCCACTCCTTCTCTGAACCCCAGTAGATGTCCTTTTCCGGGTGCCAGATATCTTCCCGGCCGAAACCGAAGCCGAAGGTTTTCAGGCCCATGGATTCATAGGCAATGGTGCCCGCATAGGTAATCAGATCGGCCCAGCTGAGCTGGTTGCCATATTTCTTTTTGATGGGCCAGAGTAGACGGCGCGCCTTGTCCAGGTTGGCGTTGTCCGGCCAGGAGTTAAGTGGCGCAAAGCGCTGGTTACCGGTACCGGCACCGCCGCGGCCATCCTGCATCCGGTAGGAACCGGCCGCGTGCCAGGACATGCGGATCATCAGACCCCCGTAGTGCCCCCAGTCGGCCGGCCACCACGCCTGGCTATCGGTCATCAGCGCGTGCATATCTTTTTTGAGCGCATCGAAGTCGAGCTGTTTGACCTCTTCACGATAGTTAAAGTCCTCGCCCAGTGGATTGGGCTTGGTATCGTGCTGATGCAGAATGTCGAGGTTCAGGGCCTTGGGCCACCATTCCATGTTCGACATGCCGCTCTCGGTAGCA
>JASFLV010000365.1:0-3213 GCA_050117915.1 Thioalkalispiraceae bacterium
TAGTATTGATGGAGTTAAGGCGGTGAAGCTATCAGGAGTCGATGTAATTGTTACCGATCATCATTTACCAGGTGAACAGTTACCCGAAGCTGACGCAATTGTTAATCCAAACCAACCTGGCGACAAATTTGAAAGCAAGAATCTGGCTGGAGTTGGTGTGGTGTTCTACCTTATGGCGGCTTTACGTGATTATTTACGTAACAACAACTGGTTTGAGGAGAAAAAGCTTAAACAGCCTAATCTTGCTGACTATCTCGACCTGGTTGCATTAGGCACAGTCGCTGATGTTGTCAAGCTGGACCATAATAACCGAATACTGGTTGCGCAGGGCCTTGCCCGGATCCGTGCAGGCAAGGCCTGTCCAGGTATTCGCGCATTGTTGCAAGTATCAGGACGTAATGAAAGACGGGTAGTGAGTTCTGACCTGGGGTTTTGTCTGGGGCCACGTCTAAATGCCGCAGGTAGACTGGATGATATCAGTATCGGGATAGATTGCCTGCTGGCTGATGATATGCAGCTTGCGTTAGAAAAGGCAGAGCAGTTAGACAGGTTTAATCGAGAACGACGAAATATTGAGACTACCATGCAGGAACAGGCTTTACAGCATGTTGAAAAAATTTTGCAGAACAAATCAGGCGAGCTACCAAGCGCCGTATGTCTGTTTGATCCTGAATTTCATGAAGGTGTAATCGGTATACTTGCAGGCCGGGTGAAAGAAACCCTACATCGTCCAACTATTGTATTTGCGAAAACTGATAATGGTTATATTAAAGGTTCAGCACGCTCAATTCCTGGTTTGCATATTCGCGATGCCCTGGATCGTATTGCAACTCAATACCCTGAAATTCTCTCAAAATTCGGCGGTCATGCGATGGCGGCCGGTCTAACTATACAGGAAAACGCATTCGAAAGATTTGTTGAGCTGTTTATTACAACGGTAGATAGCTTGCTCGATGAAGATGCCCTGCAGCAAACGTTGCATTGTGATGGGATGCTAACTGCTGACGATCTGAATCTACAACTGGCCGAGACACTACAAAGTGCCGGCCCCTGGGGGCAGGGTTTTCCGGAACCTCAATTTACCGGGCGCTTTGAACTTGTAAGGCGGAAAATCGTCGCTGAAAGCCACTTGAAATTATTACTAAAAGCAGCAGAACAATACATCGATGCCATCGCTTTTAGAACAACAGACACTGATTGGCCAAAACAGGTATCGCATATTGATATCGTTTATAAGCTCGATGTGAATGACTTTAATGGCCAGCGCAATTTACAGCTTATTGTCGATCATATTGCTCCTGTAGTTTAAAAATGAACCTTGCATTATTCAGCGATCTTTCAATAATTATATTAAAGTCTATTGTTTCTAAAAATAAACGGAGTTAAAAATGGTATTCACAAAAAGTGTGCGATTTGCTGGGCTGGCTTGTCTTTTTTTATTAATGATTAATCTTGTCGCTTGTGGCGATGCAAATGAGGGAGGGCCGGATATTGAAACTCTTCCTGTCTACCCAGGTGCGGTTGCCGGGGAATCAATGCAGGATTCGGCCTTTGCTGGATTAATGTCAGGACATATCCGGCAATTCACCACGACAGATAATTACTCTGAAGTCGCAAGTTATTACGAACAGATGCTGGAACCACATAACCCACAAGTAATGAGGCATGAATCTGAGCTCGGCAGACAAATGGCTTTCAGTATTGAAAAGGGAACAGGTGGTCTAACTGTAACCATTCAGGAGTTTAAGGAAGAAAACTCGGTGGCGATTACTTTTATGTCTGTGAATATGTAGCACAATACTGAGTAGAATATTCCATGGTACTCTCAAGATTATTCAATATTTTATTTTTGCTGTTAAGACATATCAAAAAATTCTGGCATCTAATGTTAACTACTTGCCTACTTCTTTGTATACCACAACATGCTTCTGTTGCCGAACAAGTTAATATTACATCAGAGATTCCGTATCTGGATGTTTTGCATAACGGGAAAAAAGTCAGAATAGAACGTAATCAGGATCGTGCAAACATTATTGATCTGGACTATGCGCTTACATCAAGACCTTGTCCTCCCTATTGTATACAACCGATACAGTTGGCTGCTGGGGTTGAAACGGTTGCGGAGCTGGAGGTGCTTGATTATCTAGCCAGGATCAGCAAGGGGAATAAGAGCCTATTACTGATTGATTCGCGTGAAAAAAAATGGCTCAGTAAAGGCATGATCCCGGCTGCGATTAATATCCCCTGGCAGCAACTGCACAGCAAAACGGCTAACCCTCAACAAATTAAGGAACTACTGGAGTTTAGATTCGGGGTGATCAACCTCAATGGCCTCTGGAACTTCCAGGCAGCGAAAACGCTCGTTTTCTACTGTAACGGCCCCTGGTGCGGGCAATCGCCGACTAATATTCGTGCCCTGCTGGCACTTGGTTATCCTGCAAATAAACTAAAATGGTATAGAGGCGGTATGCAGGCATGGAAGTCACTAGGGTTAACCACCGTCGTACCCTAGCCAGCCAGCGGCCATAATTAACTCATCATTAAGGATACCGCCCGATATTATAAAAATGGGAGGTTTTTTGGATGTCTGATTTCAGAAATTTGGCTAGAAAAGCTATCAAAACTACAATTTTTGTGAGTTTGTCCGATAAATTGACTATTCACAATGGACTTTTTTGATGAGGCTACAACAACCCATGCCGGTACTGGTTGCAGTCATTCTGCTTATTTTAACTGCACCATTAGCATCTCTGTCATGTGCCGACGCACAAACTCAATCAACGGTTAAATCCGAGTTGCGGATGGGGGTGTTTCCTCGGCGCAGCGCAAAAGTAACTGAGAATATTTTTCTACCTCTTAGCCAGCTAATCTCCGAGAAACTAGGAAAGAAAATTACGCTCGAGACGACATATGATTTTGCAAGTTTCTGGGAAAATGTGGCGAACAGCCGTTATGACTTTGTACATTTTAATCAGTATCACTACATAAAATCCCACAAACAGTTTGGTTATCGCGTCATTGCACAGAATGTTGAGTTTGGTCAGGAGTCGATCGCTGGCGCGATACTGGTCAGAAAAGATAGTGGTATTCAATCAGCGATGGATCTGAAAGGGAAGACAGTTGTTTTTGGTGGTGGGCGTGGTGCAATGATGGCATATATCACTGCAACCTATCTATTAAGGCAGGCAGGACTGAAAAAGGGCGATTACTTTG
>JASFLV010000366.1:0-3184 GCA_050117915.1 Thioalkalispiraceae bacterium
CGCTTTACTTATCATGTTTTTGCGGTCCTCGGTAGCGGCATTCTTTGTTTTTCCTTGTAGGATTTTTCTGATTTTTATTCTTCTAACCCTTTACGAGCCTAAGTCCACTCTAACTATAATATATGCGGACTGTAGATATATAGACATATGTCGATATATCAACATATGTTTGTATCTGACCACAAATGTTTATATCTAGATATTTTCTATTTCTTCAATTCTTGTTTGAAGCTGTAGTCTTTCGGCTTCACGATAACGTAGAATCCAACGTTTATGTTCTGGATCCCATTTTCCGCCTGCCGCTTTAATTATTTTTCTTAATTCTGCTTCCCTGTAGTCCACGCGTATTTGCACATTACGATTATCATTTTTAAAGTCAAGCAACTTGCCAGCATCTCTTTCAGGGAGATAGAAACCTTCATCTATTACAAGCTCGATGGTAGTCATGCGGCGATGGTTCTTTTTGTCATGCCGATAACGAACACAAACAAGTTGATCCCCGTATTTTGCCTGTAAACGTTTGGTACCCGGATCGCCGGGGTTCATTTTCTTGATGACGTCCATGTCATCCTCCTTGTTCTATTTTGACTGTATCCGTTTCATTTATTCGCCCGGTTCTTCGCCAGGTCTTCCACCACCGACGGGTCGGCGAGGGTGGAGGTGTCACCGATACCGTCCACATCGTTCTCAGCGATCTTTCTTAAGATGCGGCGCATGATCTTGCCGGAGCGGGTCTTGGGCAGGCCAGGTGCCCATTGAATCACGTCGGGTTTGGCGATGGGGCCGATCTCACTTCGACATAACGCGATGAGCTCCTCTTTTAATTTATCGCTGGGTTCCACGCCTTTGATCGGGGTGACATAGGCATAGATGCCCTGGCCTTTGATCTCATGGGGGTAACCGACCACCGCGGCCTCGGCAATGTCGTCGTGTAATACCAGGGCGCTTTCCACTTCGGCGGTCCCCATGCGGTGGCCGGAGACGTTGAGTACGTCATCCATGCGCCCGGTGATCCAGTAATAGCCATCCTTGTCGCGCCGCGCGCCGTCGCCACTAAAATAGTAACCGGGATACTGGCTGAAGTAGGTCTCAAAGAACCGCTCGTGATCGCCAAACACGGTACGCATCTGGCTGGGCCAGGGGCGGGTCATGACCAGGGCACCCTGGGCCTCGGTCTCTTCGATGATCTTGCCGGTCTCGGGATCGACGATCGCGGGCACCACGCCAAAAAACGGGGTCGAGGCGGAACCGGGTTTGAGTTTGGTGGCACCGGGCAGGGGGGTGATCAAATGCCCACCGGTCTCGGTTTGCCACCAGGTATCCACGATCGGACAACGTGCTTCACCAACGACCTTGTGATACCACTCCCAGGCTTCGGGGTTAATCGGTTCGCCGACCGTGCCCAGTAAACGTATTGAGGCGCGCGAGGTTTTCTTCACCGGTTCAGTGCCTTCGCGCATCAGGGCGCGAATCGCGGTGGGTGCCGTATAGAACACGCTGACCTTGTGTTTGTCGCACACCTGCCAGAAACGTGAGGCATCGGGATAGTTGGGCACCCCTTCAAACGAAATCGTGGTACTGCCAATCGCCAGGGGTCCATAGACCAAATAGGTATGCCCGGTGATCCAGCCCACATCGGCGGTACACCAGTAGATATCCCCTTCCTGCAGATCAAAAGTGTAGTGGGTGGTCATCGCGGCAAATAGCAGGTAACCCCCGGTGGTGTGTAATACGCCCTTGGGCTTGCCGGTAGAACCGGAAGTATACAAAATGAAGAGGGGATCTTCGGCATCCATCTTTTCCGGTTCACAGTCGGTCGAGGCCTCGGCCATCAATTCGTGGTACCAGACATCGTGCTTATCATTCCAGTCGATATTACCGCCGGTGCGTTTCACGGTTAAGACGGTGTGGACGTTAGGGCACTCGGACACAGCCTTATCGGTGTTCGCCTTTAAGGGCACGGTCTTACCGCCACGTACCCCTTCATCGGCAGTGATCACTACCCGGCAGTCTGAATCCAGGATCCGATCTTTTAAGGATTCCGGCGAGAAGCCGCCGAACACCACCGAGTGAATGGCACCGATGCGGGCACAGGCGAGCATCGCGTAAGCGGCTTCCGGGATCATCGGCATGTAGATACAGACTCGGTCGCCTTTTTTGACCCCGCGGTTTTTTAAGACATTGCCCAGTTTGCAAACGTGTTCGTGTAATTCTTTATAGGTGATGTGTTTGCTGTCATTCGGATCGTCACCTTCCCAGATGATCGCGGTTTGATCGCCACGTGTTGCCAGGTGACGGTCGATACAGTTGTAGGCAACGTTGAGCTGCGCGCCTTCAAACCACTTGATGTGCAGATCGTTTTTGGCGTAACTCCAGTCAGAGACGCTGTCCCACTTTTTATACCAGTCGAGAAATTTCTCCGCCTGTTCCGCCCAGAAACCATCGGGGTCATCCACCGAGCGCTGGTACATCTCCTTATAAGTCTTGGCATCAATATGGGCCTTGCTGGCAAACTCAGTGGGGACGTCGTAAATCTTGTGCTCTGACATGGGAGTGCTCCTCTCCTTAATATTCTTTTTGATCTCGCATTCTAATTATTAACACGCCATCTTGCATGAACGTTTTATCAAGCACCCATTATGCGGAAAATTCTGCGTAAACGGCAATGGCCAAAGTCAATTCCAGTGCCAATTTTTCCTGTGGGGTTACTCTGGTCTGGATGTTGCATTGAGTAAAGTATGTACAACCAGAGCGATCACCGGAATACGAGATAACATCATGTTTTCAAGAAAAAATACACCAGACTCGCGGGATGCGGAACAGGTCTATTACACCGCCTCGATACTCAATGTGTCAGAATTCAGACTGTTTGAACTGGCTTACCAGGAATGGTTTGGCGAGTCGGGCGCTGAGGCCTGTCTGGAGGCGGCCTATATGGCTTATGTGGTCTGCGGCTCGACCCCGGTCTGGGTGAGAAATTATGTCCGCAAGACCCTGGCATTATGTGACGAAGCCGGGATGTATGTGCCACAAATGGTCAGCTTGCCGTGCGCCGCGTCGGTGTTCAACCGAGAGAATGCGATCATCGTCTCGGGTCTGTTTTTGATCCTGTTATTGACGATTTGAACTGAATTTGATCGGGGGCTACTCTTCCAGACGCCGCCGGGCGGCCTCGATCGCATTG
>JASFLV010000367.1:0-3178 GCA_050117915.1 Thioalkalispiraceae bacterium
ATCAATATGGTTTAACATGGGACGTACACCACGGGCTGCGGTTGAGGCAGTCTGGTGTATCAAGGTTAAATAGCCACGCAGTAATTCCGCATCACCCAGACGCCGGGCGGCGGTCGGCAAACTACTAAACAGGAGTGAAATAACTTCACCTGAAGTCATTGAAGAAAGTTTGAGTGCAGCGTTAATACTGTCCTGAACGACATCTTCACCACACTCTTTGGCAACCAGTGGCATTTCCTGTAAGTAAGAAATAACGACATCGGTACCACGGCCCAGGTTACATAAGGCCCTGCCCCCCTCAAGATAGGTTTCCAGACCAGCGGGTGACATCACGCGAGATGCTTCCAGGAAAGTGCCTTCTAGAACATCACGTACTTCCGGGGCAAGCTCCTTAATTTCATCTTCGTAATCTTTAAGGCTAATACTCATAACTATTTATCTAACTCTAATCGATTGGCTCAGTCATTTAACCGAAATCAATGACTATTCTTTCTTCTGGGCCATTGAAACGGTATAGTTTTTACCCTGTTTCAGTTTTTTGTAGTTACCAAAAATTTCGTTAAAAGTACGTTTAATATAGCTTCGTAAACCGTTAATTGTCACAACGATAATTCTTCCACCGTTGTTGAGTTGTTGATATGCATCACTAAAAAATAACGTCATTAACTCATTGCCAACTTTTGCCGGAATGTTGGAAACAACCAGATCAAATGTTTTATCTCTGATCTGATCAAACCCATTACTTAACAAGATATCGACATTTTCGATCTTATTAAGCTTCGCGTTCTTCCTGGCGTAATCGATAGCAACAAAATCTTTGTCAACTAACGTACATTGTCCTTGACTGGCCAGTTTCGCAATCGTCAAGCCAATCGCTCCGTATCCACAGCCCAGGTCAAGACAGTTTGCCTGTTGATTGACCTCAAGATGTTGCAGTAACAACTTACTACCCTCATCTATTTCGCGAGGGGAAAACAAACCCCAGGTGGTATGGAAAGTTAAAGGTTGTCCGCATAAAACTTCATTAAAGACGATATCTTCACGTAGTTTATCGAGCGAGGCCTTATCCATCCCCTAACCTAAATTGACAAACTATTCTGAAACAAAGAAGGTGCTTACGGCTGCAGACAAGGTTTCGCGCATATCCGGATCATCCGTCAACGGTGTCACCATGGTCATGTTACAGGCAGCGATCGGTTCAATACCCTTGCTGATCAATTGTCCTGCATAAACGAGCAAGCGAGTAGAGATACCTTCATCAAGACCGTGACCTTTGAGGTTACGCGCCCGATGGGCTATTTGTACCAGTTTGCCCGCGGTCTGTTCATCGATCCCGGATTCCTTGGCCACAATCGCGACTTCGATCTTTTCTTCCGGATAATCAAAATCCAGGGCGCCAAAACGTTGCTTGGTCGATTGTTTCAGATCTTTCATCAGGCTCTGGTAACCAGGGTTATACGAGATTACCAACTGAAAATCCTCGTGGGCACCGATCAATTCACCTTTCTTATCCAGTGGTAATTCACGGCGGTGGTCGGTCAGGGGGTGAATCACAACCGTGGTATCCTGGCGTGCCTCCACGACCTCGTCGAGATAACAAATCGCACCGATACGTGCCGCGGTGGTTAATGGTCCGTCCTGCCATTTGGTACCGTCCTTGTCTAATAGAAAACGCCCGACAAGATCGGAAGCAGTCATATCCTCGTTACAGGCGACGGTAATCAACGGGCGCTTTAATTTATATGCCATATATTCGACAAAGCGCGACTTACCGCAACCTGTTGGCCCCTTCAGCATCATCGGCATACGGGCATTATAGGCGGCCTCATAAAGCTCGATTTCATTGGCAACTTGCTCGTAATAGGGCTCATCTTTAATGATGTACTGTTTTGGATCCACGTTACTCATTTGATTTTCCTGTAATTTTCAAATTCGGTGTCTGAATGCCTGGCTGGCGTGATGGCTACCGCGGAGGGCTCCAACGCCTTGTGAATGTGTACTATATGGAATTCTTCCATAAAGTCTATTAAATAATGATGATAGGAAACATAAGATATTACTTATAGTCAAAGCTTAAATTGGCTAAATTATAGGCCTATTTGACCAAAATCTGCTGATTTTGCTAACAAGGATGGGGTGAGCATGTCTATCCTGCTCCTGTCAGATGCCATGGAAGGCGACTCTGAGTTTAAATGAAAAAGTGCTTGATATACCAGTCTAGTTACAGAGATCAACTTATGAGTACGACCGGGACAGCATTCTGTTCAATCAGTAACTGGGTCTGGCTCTCATCAAGTACTTCTTGTCTGGACTCAAGCACAAGTACTCTTGAGCCGCTGTCAGCCAGTACCTCTAACAGCGACTCTGCGCTATTTACCGGTAAAGACACGACAGGCACTGTGACGTCAAAATCCTGGGTTAATTTACTGACCTCTTTTTGCAGACGACTATATTCACCTTTTGCGACAGCAGGAAAAATCACAACGAGATTATTATGATCATGCTGAGCCAGTTGAAAACCAAATTGTAGAGCTTTGCGACTTGTTTCCGAGCCCGTGAATAATACTGCTACCGGCCGTTCAATAGCTGCATTATTTTGTAATATAAGGATACTGCAGCTGGCCGATGTTAATATCGTTTTGGTTACACTCCCAATTTTTTGACTACGTCTGAAGGTCTCTGCACTTTTACCGACGATAAGCAAATCCACCTGTTTTGAAGCACTACATAATTCCGGGGCTATATCACCACGCAGTACATCAAATTTAATCTTGATATTCTGCTGTTCAGCAATCGTTTCAACCAGTTCACGCAAACGTGTGGTTTGTGCCCGTAATGCACGTTCCATCTCAACTGGATTAATTTGTCGACCTTTTGCAGTGCCGTATACCATCTCACGAACAAAGGGTAACTCAGCTAACCTCAATAAATTAATATCTTCAACAAACATGGCATTCAATTGCGCATTAAGCCTGTTTGCCATCAACGTAGCTGTCTGCAAGATTCCCTGATTGACATCGGATGAATCCAGTGCAACTAAAATATGCTTTATTGTGGTTTCATTCATTATCGTCGCCTGATTCCTTTGCGGCCTTGGCATATTCCTGATGCAGCAGTTCCAGTTTAATTAACTGTGCCTCTACTTTGGCATTAATCGTTTTCGCAGTTTCTCCGGTTA
>JASFLV010000368.1:0-3174 GCA_050117915.1 Thioalkalispiraceae bacterium
TCATGAAGCAGTCGATGGCAGCGGTTATCCACATGGCTTAAAGAGAGATGAGATTCCCCTGGAATCGCGTATTGTCACAACCGCTGATGTGTTTGATGCTTTGACGAGTCGGCGCCCTTATAAAGAAGCATGGTCCATCGAACAAACATTTGATGAAATGTATCGCATCAGTAATAAAAAGCTCGATCTTACTTGTGTAGAAGCATTGTATACTGAATACAGTGATATCCTGTCAATACAGGAACAATTTGTTGAGACGATATATGGCTAAGAAGTGAGTAGTTGTTTTGCAAAAGCAGAGAGCTGTTCTCTTCATTACTGGCTATAAATTTTTATTTAGCAAAGATCAGCGTCGCTTTTTAGAATGGGTTTCATCGCAGCTATGATGCCCGTCAGCGCTTAAGTGGGTGCTTACCCCAGTACAATAATAATAAAAAGCCAAACACCATCCCGCCGAGGTGGGCAAAGTGGGCAATGCCTTCCATAGTGCCGGTGACTCCTGCGTATAACTCGATACCGGCATAGATCAAGACTAACCACTTTGCTTTCAAGACGACGGGCGGAAAGATTAACATCAATCGTTCATTCGGATAGGTGAGGGCGAATGCCAGCAGCAGGCCAAATACGCCACCCGATGCACCGACCGTGGGATAGATTTCGCCAGCGCTCACTGACAGGCTCGCGACGACTAATTGCACCAGGCCGGCACCGATGACACAAACAAAATAGTAAATTACAAACGCTTTGGAACCCCAGGCCTGCTCAATCCGTGAACCGAACATCCACAACACGTACATATTGATGAGCAAATGAAAGAGTCCACCGTGCAGGAACGAATAGCTGACCAGCTGCCAGAGCTGGAAGCGGGGTGCGATCCCCTCGAAAACCTCCTGACCGGTTAAACCCAACGGCCAGAGTGCGAAGTTTCCGAACATCGAGACAGGTGCTGACAGTAACAGCAAAAATGCTATGCTATTTAGTACCAGCAGGATCTGAACGATGGATGGGAAATAGATAAATCGTCTGTGCATACCACATCATAAAATAAATAACAGGGGAGAGACCAGTAATAACAGGGTCAGAGAGCAATTGTTTATAATATTTAGAGTTCATTTCTCTCATCCCCTGTTTTCTTATGCTGTCTCCCGTTATTTACCGGGATGCTGGGCATGTTTGTAACCGGTAATCATCGTCCGTACCAGGTTCTGGCCATGTTTGTTGCTGGACAGGATCACACCGAGAATATGCAGGAATACAAGTAACACGGTAAAATTGGCAAAGAACTCGTGGATCTCTTCCCAGTATTCTTCACCTTCTGCATCGCCAGGGTTGTTTATTTCCTTATGCTCCGCGTAATAGTCGTGATCTTCGTCATCATTCCGCGATACTTTAATGAAACCGGTTTGTGGTATAGCGGGTACCGTTTCGATGGCTTTGGTTGGGGAAGTATTTTGTGCCAGCGGGCCATAGCCTTCCTCGGCATAAGTTTTAAGGCCGCTAAATCCGGTTGCGAGTAAACTAAGCAGCATCAGCATCACCATCCAGCTTCCGGCCGGATTGTGGCCGGTATACTGTTTGCCTTCCCCTGATGAGAAAAGGCTGGTTAAATAGTCGAACAAGGCACGTGGCGACAGGTTGAAACTACTGAATCGGGCATATTTTGTCCCAATGAAACCCCAGAGGAGTCGAAAGGCAATCAACCCGAGGATGTAATATCCGGAATAGATATGTAAGGTATTTTCCTCGTCACCTGTCAGGTAGGCGGTGAGAAATGCCACGACCAGTGTCCAGTGAAATATCCGCACCAGTGGGTCCCATACGTAGACTTTATTGTTCATTGTCGTTCCTCTAATCAATTCATTTGTTGTTATCATGAGGCTAATTGAGCAGGTATGCATCGGGCATATGACGCAATAACAAGGGCATGGGACAGATGTCCCATAAGCTAACTGTTTGTTTTATCAAGAGGCGAACCAGAATGATGCAATTATCCAGAGAAACCGTATTAGTCGCAGTGCTTGGCTTTGTGGTGGTCGCCAGTGGATTGGATTTATATACGGATACATGGCACGGCGCTTCTATTTCTCACACTTTGAAGGAGGCAGCGATTGTATTGATGGCAACGGTGCTGATTGTCTGGATATTAATCGAGCAACGTCAACAGGCCATTCAAATTAATCAACTAAAAGAGGAACTAGCTCGATCCACTGCCAGCCAGGCGGGTATGAGTGACTACGTGCAAGCGATGCGTAAACAACTCAGTGATGTCGTAAGCAAGCAGTTTGATGACTGGCGATTGACTGCCAGTGAGCAGGAAGTGGGTTGGTTATTGCTTAAAGGTTTAAGCCTGAAAGAAATTGCAGTGTTACGAAATACCCTGGAGAAGACAGTACGCCAGCAGGCTTCTGCTATTTACAGAAAAGCGGGTTTAACAGGACGACATGCTTTTTCTGCCTGGTTTATCGAGGATTTGCTTTAATATAATAAGCAGGGTCAGAGACAATAGTAGAGACTATTTTTCTCTGACCCTCTTAATTTTCTAGGTTGTTATCTTCTTATGCGAACTTCGAGCTCTGTAGGAATGTGACAAGCCTATTCGTGCTATTGCAATCATGCCGAATAAGGCGAGGATGTGTTTATATTGTGCGACTGGCCAATCAAACAATCCAGCTAAGGTGTTCCATGACCAGAGGCCAAGAATAGATAGCAGGATAAATGTGCCAATGGCAGTGATGATGAGTCCGAAACGTCCTTTGAAATGTTGCTTCATGATGTTACTCCTATATATGAACTGCTAACTGAGATTATCTAACAGTTGTTCGAGTGTTTGCCGAGTTTGTTTGCATTGCTTTCGGCTAATATTTGAGAAAGCTAATTCAATGGCCTTTTCATCTTCTTTGGTAATTTTTGCAAACATACGGCGCCCTTTGGTGCTGAGTGTGATCAGGGGTGAGCGTTTGTGCAGCGGGTTATCTTCCAGGCATACCAATTTATCTTCAAGCAGGGCATTGACTGTGACTTGCACGTGTTGCCGCGAGACACCATACTTTTCTGCAATTTGTGGGACAGTCTGATTTCTCTTCGACAGAAATTCCATCACTGCTCGTTCCGAGGCACTAATTCCCAATGACTCCAGATACCGATCGGCCGTCTGTGTCATAGTGCGAAATAAAC
>JASFLV010000369.1:0-3158 GCA_050117915.1 Thioalkalispiraceae bacterium
GACGGGATGTAAGCCACCCATACCGTGAGCGCGTCCAGGTAACGTTACATCGATGGTTTCGCTGGCCAATTGCTCATTCAACTTTGCATCTTCGAGCGCTGTCTTCTTCGCTTCGATCGATGCCTGCACAGCCTGTTTGGCCTGGTTAATAACCTGTCCGGCTTTAGGACGTTCTTCAGCTGATAACTTGCCCAGATTCTTCATCTGAGCAGTAATACTGCCCTTCTTGCCAAGATAGTTAACCCTTACTTGATCGAGTGCTTGTAAGTCTGCTGCTGCCTTCACCGCATCTTCAGCTTCTTTTACCAGTTTTGCTAATTCTTTTTCCACTTTGCTTATGCATACCCAAAGGTTAAAAATTCATTTTTAAATTATTAACAAACAAAAACGGGAAGACCCAAGCCTGAGCCTTCCCGTTTCGTTATAGTTTTACCAACTGGTTCAGTTGGTCAATCGATCTTGCAGTAACTAACTACGCGAGGCTGGCCTTGGCCTTTTCCGCGAGGGCTGCAAAAGCGGCTTTATCAAAGACTGCAATATCAGCGAGCACTTTGCGATCGATAGCGATCTCCGCTTTCTTCAGCCCATTGATAAATCGACTGTAAGAGAGCCCGCATTCACGCGCCGCTGCATTGATCCGTGCAATCCATAAGGTACGGAACTGACGCTTGCGTTGACGACGATCGCGATAGGCATATTGACCGGCTTTGGTCACCGCCTGGGTTGCAACACGATAGACGTTCTTACGACGACCGTAATAACCTTTGGCTCGATTTAAAACTTTCTTGTGTTTGGCGCGTGCTGTGACGCCACGTTTTACTCTAGGCATTGTCGACTCCTCCCTTAAATGTAAGGCAGCATACGAGCCACGAGCTTGGTATCAGCCTCGTGTACTAGTTCGCCACTGCGGAGTTGACGTTTACGCTTGGTGCTCTTCTTCGTCAGGATATGACGACGATGCGACTGGGCGCGCTTGAATCGGCCAGAGGCCGTTTTCCGAAAGCGCTTGGCCGCGCCACGGTTGGTTTTCATCTTAGGCATCTTTTGTCTCCTATTACGCTAAATCAAGCCCGCTGAATCAATTTCAGTGGCCGACGTAGCGTGTGCCAGTTAATCAAATTGTAAAAACGTATTACTTCTTTTTGGGGGCAATGACCATGACCATTTGCCGCCCTTCCATTTTAGGATACTGTTCGACTGTGCCGAGCTCTTCAAGATCTTTCTCAACCCGTTCCAACAGCTGACGACCCAGTTCCATGTGGGCCATCTCACGACCGCGAAAGCGTAAGGTTACCTTCGCCTTGTCGCCGTTTTTAAGGAAGCGAGTCAGGTTACGCAGTTTGACCTGGTAGTCCTGCTCTTCCGTACCTGGACGGAACTTCACTTCCTTAACGTGAATGATTTTCTGTTTCTTCTTCGCCGCGTGCTTCTTCTTGCTTTGCTCAAACAAGAATTTGCCGTAATCCATGATCCTGCAGACAGGGGGATCGGCTTCTGGCGAAATTTCCACGAGATCCAAATCGGCCTCGTAGGCTAACTCCTGTGCCTTATCAACGGTCATCACACCCGCCTGTTCTCCATCGGCACCAATCACACGCACTTCATGGCCAGTAATGGCATCATTGATGCGCGTCTCTTTTGCTGTTGCGATACTTTAGTCCTCCAAACGACTACGGCCGTGGCACGCGATTTCCTCGGTGAGTTTCGTCACTATCTCATCCAGGGACATGGCCCCCAGATCCTCACCACCTCGTGTACGCACGGCCACAGTTTTATTCTCAACTTCCCTATCGCCGACGACCAGCAAATAGGGGATCTTCTGTAGCGTATGTTCGCGAATTTTAAAGCCGATCTTCTCATTTCTCAAGTCAGCAATCGCTCTAATTCCCTTATTTTGCAAGGTTTTTACGGTTTCATCGACAAAATCACGGGATCGATCGGTGATATTCATCACCGCCACCTGCACCGGTGCCAGCCAGAGGGGAAAAATACCGGCGTAGTGTTCGATGAGAACCCCGATGAAACGCTCCATCGAACCGACAATCGCACGATGCAACATCACCGGTGTCTTGCGCGATCCGTCCTCGGCTACATACTCAGCACCCAGTCTACCCGGCATGGAGAAATCGACCTGGATGGTGCCGCACTGCCAGATGCGGCCAATGCAGTCTCTTAGAGAAAACTCGATTTTGGGACCGTAAAAAGCCCCTTCACCTGGCTGTAGCTCCCATTCCAGACCCATGCTATCCAGGGCCTGTTCCAGGGCAGCCTCGGCCTTGTCCCAGACCTCATCGGAGCCGACACGCTGTTCAGGACGGGTGGAAAGTTTGATCAGGACGTCATCAAAACCGAAGTCTTTGTAGACCTCGAAGAGCATATTGTTGAAGTTGATCACCTCTTCCTGGATCTGCTCTTCGGTACAGAAGATATGCGCGTCATCCTGGGTAAAGTTACGCACGCGCATTAAGCCATGCAGGGTACCGGAGGGTTCATTACGGTGACAGGAACCAAACTCGGCCATGCGCAAGGGCAAATCGCGATAGCTGTGCAAACCATGGTTGTAGATCTGGATATGGCAGGGACAGTTCATCGGCTTCACCGCATAATCTCGGTTTTCCGAATGGGTAGTAAACATCATGTCGTGGAACTTGTCCCAGTGCCCGGATTTCTCCCACAGAGAACGGTCTACGACCTGGGGTGTCCTGACTTCTTGATAACCGTGTTCACGCAGTTTGTTACGGATGTACTGCTCTATTTGCTGATAGAGGGTCCAGCCCTTGTCATGCCAGAAGACCATGCCCGGCGCCTCTTCCTGAGCATGGAACAGATTCAGCTGTTTGCCCAGGCGACGATGGTCGCGTTTCTCGGCCTCTTCCAAACGATGCAGGTATGCTTTTAGTTCTTTCTTATTGGTCCAGGCAGTACCGTAGACGCGCTGGAGCATTTCATTATTACTGTCACCCCGCCAGTAGGCTCCCGCCAGCTTCATCAGCTTGAAGGCCTTGAGTTTACCTGTCGAAGGCACATGAGGGCCACGGCACAGGTCGATGAAGTCACCCTGCTGATACAGCGAAAGCGCCTCATCCTGGGGGATGTCTTCAATAATTTTGGCCTTGTACTCCTCGCCCATGTCCCGGAAGAACTTCACCGCCTCGTCC
>JASFLV010000370.1:0-3149 GCA_050117915.1 Thioalkalispiraceae bacterium
AAACGGATCTCAGTGTGTGCTATCCGAACGATGCCCACGGTGATGATATATCCAGTGTGCTGATTGGCTCCGGCTTCTGTAATGAATTTGATCGTATGAATGCCGGCGGTGATACGCATTCCAGTGAAGCCAACCTTGAGGCCAACCCGGACGGATCCAAACTCTATGGTGTCTGGGCACAATGGGTATTCGGTCCTGATGGTGAAGAAGTGGTTGAATCCGATGCGATTGCCCGTCGTATTTGGTGGCTGGATGACTATATTCCTTCAGATGCATGGCCTGTCGGACAGGGTTCAGGTAACTAAACCACGCGGTAAGATGTAACAAGCAGTAGCAGGCAGCAGAGCACCTTTGGGGTGGTCTGCTGTCGATTTTTTAAGAGTGTGACATATAACCTGTTAATGGCTGTAATTTGATGGCTTACGCTCCTCGATGATTTTTAATTTCTATTGATACCTGTACCGTGATGCAATATATGAATACGATAAGATACGTTCGACTCAAGCAATTGATACTGGCAGGTTTGTGTTTTTCTGTTTCACTATTAACGGCCTGTGGTGGTGGTGATGGCGCACCTCCTGCTGATAGCAGTGAGCCACTACCCGTAGAAATCAATGATACCAGTTTCACTTCCACGCATTTCTCTGGATCGGCTGTTTGCGCCGATTGTCATAATGGTTTGATTGATGCATCTGCTAATGATGTTTCTATTGAAGCCGACTGGTCCACTTCGCTAATGGCACATTCTGCAAAGGATCCTTTTTATCGGGCCAAGGTTGCCAGTGAAATCCGTCGCAATCCACAACTAAAAGATGTGCTGGATGACAAGTGTTCCCGCTGTCACATGCCGATGGCCAATGTGGAGGCCAAATTTGAAGGCTCAACAGTTGAACTCCTGGGCGATGGCTTTCTCAATCCGCAAAATGCCTACTATAACCATGCAATGGATGGAGTCAGTTGTACTGCCTGTCATCAAATAGAAGATGACGGTAACCTGGGGACTCTGGCGGGTTTTTCCGGCGAGTTCAGAATTGTTGACCTGGGGACCAGCGCCGAACGGACCGCGTTTGGCCAGTATACTGAACCTGCTATTAATCCAATGTTATTCAGTACTAATTTTCGTCCGACGTACGCGCCGCATATTTCCAGTTCGGCGATGTGTGCTACCTGCCATAATTTAAAAACACCATACGTGGATGCCACAGGTACAGTAATCAGTACAACACCGGAGACCGAGTTTCCAGAACAAATGGTTTATACGGAATGGGAAAATAGTTCCTTTGCTAGTGGTGCGACGTTACAAAGTTGTCAGGATTGTCATATGCCAAGAACCGATGGGGTACGCATCGCCAATCGTCCGCCCTCGCTTAATCCGAGAGATAATTTTGCTCGACATACCCTGGTGGGTGCCAACACTATGATGCTGGATTTACTGGCCAGTAATCAAACCGAGTTGGGTGTAATAGCCAGCGGATTTACCACGGCGATTGCGCAAACCCGTTCATTGTTGGAATCTGCAGCGGATATCGAGGTATTGAGTGAATCCCTGGTCAATAATGAACTCATTGTCCAAATACGGATCAATAATAACTCAGGCCATAAATTACCAACCAGTTATCCCTCGCGACGTGCCTATATATACTTTGTGGTGCGCGATGATGCCGGCAATATACTGTTCGAGTCGGGCAGGACCAATCCTGATGGTAGTATCGTTGGTGTTGATGCGGATACTAATTTAGCTTTTTATGAAACACACTACGAAGAAATTAGCCAACAGGATCAGGTGCAGGTATATGAGCCGATTATGATCAATACTGATAATGATGTGACGTATACCCTGTTGCGCGCAGCTGGCTATATAAAAGATAACCGGATTCTACCGCTGGGTTTTGATAAGAATACGACCAACAACGACATCCGTGTTCAGGGTGCAGCAATGGCCGATCCAGATTTCATTGCCGGTAGTGATACCATCACCTACAGAGTTGATGTGGGTCTGGTTAGACCGGTTAACTATAGCGTCGAGCTGAAATACCAGCCCCTGGCGTATGCCTTTGTCATGGATCTGTTCCGGGACAACAGCGATCCTGAGGTTGCAAAGTTTGAAACTCTATTTGATAGCGCGGCTATACGCTCAGAGACCATTGACTCAGTCAGTGGTAGTCAGCCTTAACCCAGATTTAAACTTGCTAGCAATTAAGGTTCGCTAATATGGTTGCGGGTGCACGACTAGGCGCACCCGCAGAACTTTAAAGTTATTGTTGTGGTAAGGGCTCTTTGGGTACTTTTATGAATGCGGTAAATTCCTCTTCAGTTAATTTACCGTCTTTGTTCTTATCGACATTATTCCAGCGTTCTCGCAAAGTGACATTTGCTGTCGCTTCACTACGGCTAATAAAACCATCACCATCGTTATCGAGTATTTCAAATTTCATCTCGTCTTTTTCCTGGCTTGTCGCGGTAAGGGGCCAGGCACCGAGGGTTAGGACAACTAGATAAATAATATGACGTATTTTCATTTGAGTTCCTCCTTTATCGCTTCAAAATATAGAAAGAGAGTTTATAAATAATACATGAATCAGACTTCAGAGCTCGGTTGATGAGGGCTTAAGCTTGAATCTGAAGACAGTTTTCTTGTAAAAAAGAATTCTATCTGTTTAACATAGCCGATACTTGATGCGCGTCAAGCAGACAATAATATTTTGGTCATTGAGCAAAAAAATCTTAAAGCCGGTAGTTAAATACCTTGTTAATAAAGGGAGATATAAAAAATGTTAATCGAGATACATGATTAATTTGATTGCTTGGCGAGTTCTTATCGCCAAGAAGGCAGGTAATTCCTGAATAGTTAGTTTAGTGCCTGTAATGCCGTCTGGGCCTGCTTAGTCGGCAGCAGGTTAAAGCTTTTGGTCAAATCCAGCTTCGCCTTATTCTTATTACCCAGATTTTTATGAGCGATGCCACGACGTAGGAAATAATAGAAAAACTCGTTATTGAGTTTTATCGCCCGATCATATTCTCGTAAAGCAGCACTTTGCATGTTTTGCAGGCTATAGATATCACCTCTTAAGGCATAAAACATGGCTTCATTATTTTCTATGGCGATGGCTTGATTTACCAGCCGCATTGCCTGCGTGTAGTTTTTTGCC
>JASFLV010000371.1:0-3138 GCA_050117915.1 Thioalkalispiraceae bacterium
GGTGCCCTCGACTTTGGCTTGATTGTCGATGGCGCGGTGATTATCGTCGAAAATGCGTTGCGCCATTTAGGCATGTATCAACGGATGCATGGCAGTGTCCCGCAACTCAAAGAGCGGTTGCGGATCGTCAGGGAATCGACCATCGAGGTGATTCGACCCAGCGTCTTCGGAGTGATTATCATTTTAATCGTCTATGTTCCGATCTTTGCTTTAAGCGGGGTGGAAGGCAAGATGTTCCATCCCATGGCGTTTACCGTCGTCACTGCGTTAATCTGTGCGCTGATCCTTTCGTTAACTGCCGTACCTGCGATGGTCGCCCTGTTTGTGCGTGGCCCGATGAGTGAAAAGGAAAACCGGTTAATGGCGTGGGCAAAAAAGCTTTACCTGCCCGCGCTAGAGTTTGTTATGCAGCATCGCTGGCCAGTGGTCACCACGGCAATTGCGCTGGTGGTGCTTGCCAGTGTGCAGGCAACCCGTCTCGGTACCGAGTTTGTCCCCAGCCTGGATGAAGGGGATATCGCCTTACATGCCCTACGCATCCCGGGAACCAGCCTGACCCAGGCCGTGGAGATGCAGACCCTACTCGAAGCCCGGCTACGTGAGTTCCCCGAAGTCAAACATGTGTTTGCCAAGATTGGTACTCCCGAAGTTGCGACGGATCCGATGCCCCCCAATGTCGCCGATACGTTTGTGATCATGAAGCCAAGAGAACAATGGCCCAATGAAAATAAGAGTAAGCAACAGCTTGTAAAAGAACTGGAAGTTGCGGCAAAGGCGATACCGGGAAACAATTATGAGTTTACCCAGCCGATCCAGATGCGCTTTAATGAATTGATCGCCGGGGTGCGTTCTGACCTGGCGGTAAAAATTTATGGCGATGACCTGGATACCCTGGTGGTCCTGGCCGAAGCAATCGAAGGCGTGGTTGCCAGTATTCCGGGGGCCGCCGATGTACGCACTGAACAGGCGACCGGCCTGCCGATGTTGACCGTCATTCCTGATCGTGAACGCTTACGTTATTACGGTTTAGATATTGCCCGTGTGCAACAGGTGTTGCGAATCGCGGTGGGCGGGGAGTCGGTCAGCCAGGTGTTCGAAGGCGATCGGCGTTTTGACCTGGTGGTGCGTCTACCCGAAGACATACGTACCGATATCGATGAACTCAAACGTCTACCGATCCGTTTACCCAAACCAACCGATCTTCAGATCCATGGCGATGCCGATGCCCTGAACGTGGCACATCAGCCGGCCGAGACGATCCCGTTAAACGAAGTCGCTGAGATCGAGTTTACCCTCGGTCCCAATCAGATCAGCCGCGAAAATGGCAAGCGCCGCGTGTTTGTCACCGCCAATGTGCGTAACCGTGACTTGGGTGGCTTTGTCGCCGATGTGCAGCAGGCGGTGCAGAACAATGTCGAGATCCCCGCCGGTTACTGGCTGGATTACGGCGGGACCTTTGAACAACTGATCTCCGCCTCGAAACGATTCTCCATCGTGGTGCCATTAACCTTGTTGATCATTTTTGGATTACTGTTCATGGCGTTTAACTCGGCCAAGGATGCGGCGCTGGTATTTACCGGGGTACCGCTGGCGTTGACTGGTGGCGTCGCTGCACTGGCGTTACGCGATTTACCCTTATCAATCTCGGCCATGGTCGGGTTTATTGCGCTGTCCGGGGTGGCGGTATTGAACGGCGTAGTGATGTTATCGTTTATTCGTGACCTGCGTACCAAGGGCATGCAACTCACCGAGGCGATCTTCGAAGGGGCACTTACGCGTCTGCGTCCGGTGTTGATGACTGCGCTCGTGGCCAGCTTAGGTTTTGTGCCCATGGCGCTCAATGTCGGTACCGGTGCGGAAGTACAACGTCCGTTGGCCACCGTGGTGATTGGCGGTATCATTTCTTCGACGATCCTTACATTACTGGTTTTGCCGGTGATTTATCGACTGGCCTATAAAGAGGAATGAATGCGCCTCTGATTCAGCACAAACGACAACAACCTGATATTAATTAGCTATAGTGATAACAAGGAATAATATAAAAAGAGTCGTTTATGTTTGAAGGGGTCGAACTGGGACGCGGTGTCAGTAAGGATGAGTTTAAAGCGCAACTGACCGAACTGCGGACCCGCCTGTTACACGCCCAGCGTGAAATACGTCAACAAGACATCCCGGTGATCATCGTGATCGCCGGTGTCGAAGGCGCCGGTAAAGGGGAAGTCGTCAATCGTCTCAACGAATGGCTGGATACCCGTGGCGTGCAGGTCCATGCCTACTGGGATGAAACCGAAGAGGAGCATCAGCGTCCCCGCTGGTGGCGTTTCTGGCGCACCCTGCCGGCCCGCGGTGAAATCGCAATTCTGTTTGGTGCCTGGTATCGCGAACCGATTCGTCACAGCGTCTATGAACAACAATCCCAGGCGGAACTGGACGTCGAATTGAAGCGTATTAGTGATTTTGAGCGGATGCTGCATCAGGATCAGGCCCTGCTCCTGAAGTTCTGGTTTCACCTGCCGGAAAAAGAACAAAAGAAACGCCTTAAAGACCTGGGCAAGGATCCGCGTAGTCGCTGGGGGAGTGGCCATAGCCGGGAAGAGTTTCGTGAACACTACCGGGAATTTTTACAGGTGGCGGAGCGGGTAATTCGTGAAACCGATAGTGGTATTGCCCAGTGGTATTTGATTGAAGCCACCGATCGCTATTATCGGGATCTGACCGTGGCGCGTACCATCCTCGATGCGATGGAGTCACGGATTGCCGATCATAAACATAATCGCACAGCAGCACACACCCATGCGCCGAGCTTGCCGGATGTGGCCAGTGCTAAAGTTACCGTGCTCGACAAGGTTGAGCTTAAACAAAGCCTCAGCAAAGACGAATACAAAGACCAGCTCGAGCATTACCAGAACAAAATTAATCGGCTCAGCTGGCAGGCCTATGAACAAAAGCGCTCTACCGTATTGTTGTTCGAAGGTTGGGATGCCGCTGGGAAAGGCGGGACGATCCGGCGTTTGATCCAGGGTATGGATGCGCGTCTATATCGGGTGATTCCGATCGCCGCGCCCAGTGATGAAGAACGTGCCCATCATTATCTGTGGCGCTTCTGGCGACACCTGCCCCGCGATGGACGGGTGACGA
>JASFLV010000372.1:0-3115 GCA_050117915.1 Thioalkalispiraceae bacterium
CGCCGCACTTAGAAACGCTACGCGTTGATTTACGATATCTTGTATTCAGTTAGGATGTTGTTTTACCCGTTCAAGTAACTCATCAAGAGGCTGTGGTTTTGATATTGCATAGCCCTGACCATAGTCGATATTACATTCAACCAGTTTTTTCATGATTGATTCGTTTTCGACAAATTCAGCCATGGTTTTTAATTGCATGACATGTGAGATTTCATTGATTGATTTTACGATAGACAAGTTAACCTGATTATACGTTATGTCACGTACAATTTTTCCGTCTATCTTAATATAATCAATGGGCAATGATGTTAAGTACCCAAAAGAACTAAGTCCACTGCCAAAATCATCCAGCGCAAATCGACAGCCCAATTGTTTAATTGATTTGATAAAATCAATAGCCCTTTGCATGTTGGCAATAGCCGCGGTTTCGGTAATTTCGAAAATGATATTACTCGTTAATGAGTCCATTTGTTGCAGCGACTCATAAACAAAGTCCTGAAACTTATCGACGCTTAATGATTGTCCGGAAAGGTTTATATGGAAATAACTATTTTTCAGAAATACATCATCGTTCAGTTGTGTTGAGATTGCTGACAGAGCATTGGTAATCACCCACTTATCGATTTCAGGCATTAGATTGTAACGTTCTGCTGCTGGCAGAAAACTATACGGGGTATGTATCACATCATGCTCTTTTAAGCGCAGCAAAAACTCATAGTGCATCGGCAATTGCGCATCTGCCGAAAGTGGCTGGATAGTCTGGGCGTAGAGAACCAGGTTATCAACTTCGATAGCATGTTGAATACGCTGCATCCAGCGCATCTCACCTGCTCGTCGAATCTGGTCATCATCATTTTCGACATAAACATGAACTCTGTTCCTGCCTTTTTCCTTGGCAATATAGCAGGCAGAATCCGAGGCAATCATTATTTCGGATACGGAGTTGAATTTATCCGACAAGTGCACCAATCCGACACTCGCACCGATCTGGAATTTTTGCTGCTCCCAGAAAAATACAAACTCCTGTACAGTTTTACGGATTAAATCCGCCAACTCTTCTGCTTTATCGTGCGGGCAATCTTTTAAAATAATGCCAAACTCATCTCCACCGAGTCGGGCAAAAATGTCATGATGACGAATTTTTCCTTTCAATATCTGGGTCAATGATTTTAGTAACTCATCACCAGCAACATGACCGCAAGTATCATTGACAATTTTAAATTGATCCAGGTCGATATAGCATACGGAATTTTCCACCTGGTAGTGTATAGCCTGTTGTAGAGCATGCTCCAGTTGCGCCTCAAATTCGCGACGGTTAAAGATACCTGTTAAATCATCATGTGACGCCTGGTAAGATAATTTTTCGGCCATCGCCTGAATGGTTGAGAAATCATCAAAAATAAGTACTGCACCAACAATTTTCTGCTCGGGGTCACGTATCGGTGTAGCTGTATCACGGATAACAAAACGTTCCCCATCTTTGCGAAGTAGATTCAAGAGCGCATCATGACGAATAATCTCTCCGTGTTCGATGCAGGCTTGAATGGGATAGTCAATTTCTTCATTTGTCGTATCTGAATAGACCTTAAAGATCTCACTTAACTGTTTACTTAAAGCCTGTTCAAAAGTGTATCCGGTCAAACGCTCAGCAATCGGATTTACATAAGTAATATTGCCAAGATTGTCTGTTGTGATTACGCCCTCACCCAGCGACTCCAGGGTTGTTTGTGCCTTACTCTTTTCGAAATTGAGTGCATTAATCGCTATGCGTCGTTCGTTTTCCTGTGAAAGTTTCAGTGCCTGCGCCATGGCATTCACATTTTTTTCTAACAGGCCGACCTCGCCTCCAGACTCTTCAGGAATCTTGTGTTCAAGATTACCGGCGCGAATCCTCGTAAGACCGTTAGTGATCCTGGTAAGTGGCCTGATCAGGGAATTCGCCATAAACACGGCAAAAGCTGCGACTATCAGCAACGAAAGCAGGGTAAACAGAGAAGTCTTAATCAGGATTATACGTTTTTCCTGGTTGGCAAAATATCGCGTAGCAGATACTCTGACATAACCAACAGGACCATTACCAAAATCAATTTCTTCAGGATTACTACGTTGATAGTCATCGATAACCACTTGCGATGGATAAATCAATTCTTTCACACTCAACAATAGAGTGTTGTTTGCCGTTAGTTGTTGCTTAAATTCTGCATTCTGACCGAAGTTTTGCCTGACTGTGGCGAGTAGATCGTTACTCCCGGAATAGATCTCGATACTGACGATTTCCGGATCACGCAAGTTGTTCTGAACAATATCCTGCAATGCGATTCTATTACCGGTGATAACGCCATATTCACTGGCAAGCGCAATACTGGCGGCTAATTGCGAAGTTTTCCTGTCGAGGTTATTATCAATACTCTGTACCCGTTCGAGAAAATACAAAGACGACAGGGCCACTGCCAGTATTGTCAATGGCAATAGACCAACCAACAAGATCTTTACTTTAATCTTATCGACTATCGCCATCTTTCTTCCTTAGCCAGTTTGTCAAAGCAATACTGGAATCAAGTTTGATATCCAGCGATCTGGCAACAGTCTGATTAACAGAAACAGAAAAATACTTTGGATATATAACCCCGTATTGAACCTTCCGACCATTCAGGATTTTCATGGCAACATCTGCATTATGTCTTGCAAATTCTTCTGGTGATGAATGAAGCGACAAAAGCGCTCCTGCCCTGGTGAAAGATTCAGAATAACCAAAGATTGGCACTTCTTTCCGATAAGTCATCAGGATAATACTTCTTGCCGTTTGCCGGTTATAGACTTCAGGATCAGGTATAGCCAGAAGTAAATCAGTCTTGCTTAAAATTGGAGATAAATTTTCCAGTAATGAATTAGCTTTATTATATGGCGTTATATTGACTTTTAGTTCATGTGAATATGAGCGACTAATAATTTCTTTCGCCTTTTGCTCTGAATAGCGACTATAAAACAAGGCGATTTTTTTATGATCAGGTAACGCATATTGCAATAATTGCAGTTTGCGTTTTAAAGGCTGATCAAGTATAGAAAAAATACATTCAGGCTGACAAGCAAGCGCGCGCTGCGTAGCAACAGAAGG
>JASFLV010000373.1:0-3101 GCA_050117915.1 Thioalkalispiraceae bacterium
TTGTCGAGTTAATGAAACAACAGGCACGCAATCTAAAAAAAAATCAGGCTAAGGTGGCCTGACATCATCAGCTGACTCAAACGTTTTAGTAACCCGTGGGTTATAGGGGTATTTTGTCTGTTCGCGGTGGATAAATGACTACTCCCTGGTTATCTATAAAAATATTTTTAGCCCTCAAGAGCGATAGCAGAGCAAGTTTTATATCTATTTATCAATGGCCTGGCTGATTGTCTTATAAAGCCTGTGTGTTTAAATGAAAACCTTACCAAATGACTGTTTTTGGGAGATTGACTACACTTGCTTGACAGTACTTATTGAGTGGAAAACGTTGCACAAGTATCAGTTTTTTATAGCAGGTATCTGTTTCTTATATAGCATTACGGTTACTGCAGAAGAAGAGTATGCGAATTTACCCTTTGCAACGCCTGCGGAGATTAATGCGCAACATGTCTTTGCGCTGGTGAGCCTGATTGAAAAAGAAGTGGACTCTATTCGGCATGCAATGGGTAAACCCAACATCAATCGGAATATCGTCCACATTCACGGGGCTGCACCTCGGGAAGTCCTCTATCAAGCAGTAAGTCTGCAAAAGAAGATACAACGCCTTAATTTTGAGTTGACGTTTAGTCGCTCCAGACCCCCTGAGATTATTCCCTTAGCTAAATCAGGTTCTGAGTCTATATGGCAGACCTTAGTTGAAAGCCTGCAAAATCTATATGAGATTAAGCGCCGCTACAATATCCTGGCACGTCATCAGTTTCCGGCAATTACTGATAAGAAATCACCAAGCGATGTGTATATGTCGATTCTGAGAATCAACCGTCAGGTGAATGTTTTACTTGCCCAGCCATATCTGCCCAGTGATGTGTACCAGGAAACAACCACAGCGCTCTATTACACGTTAAGCTTGCAGGAAAAGATACCAGGACTGAGATTACTCAAGGAGCCCGAGTTTGTTCCTGGTAACATGCCAAGGGATGTTTATGCTGAAATGTTGTCGATGTATAAAGACTTGAGTAAGCTATTAAGCCGAAGCAATATCAAGACACTCACTCTCAAAGCTATACATTCAGAGAAGATCCAACCAAGCGATGTTTATGACATTATCGTCCTGATCAATTCCCAGTTAGCATATTTGCATGCCAGAACAAAAGGTGTTCGCGGTGTACATCCAGCAGTTTACCCGGGAGTGAAGTTCCCTTCCCATGTCTTGCAAAGAGCGAGGTTCCTGCATTTACATATCCGCAAGATATTAACGACGATTCAGAAAAATCCAAATCTGCTTTCACTGCGTAATTGATGCCGCGTATTATGTTCGGAAAATATAATATTCTACATGGCAAATCGTTATATCATTATTTATTGCGTACATATTTTCAGCAAATTATCGTTTTCTTCATATTTTTCCTCTTAACGATTTTGGCATTTTACTGGCTAGCCCAGAAAACAAGTTATTATGTAAATGAAGTTGCCCCTGGTGAAGAGGCTGCGCATAAGATACTCAATGGCGTTAATACATCAACCCAATTATTAAATGAATGGATACATACGCATAACCCTGATAGCAGGATAAAACGCCAGCTAGCCTGGGAAAAAATTGTTTATCCTGGATTCAACCGATTAAGTAACATTAAAGGCGTAGATAAAAACTTACTGAAGCAGCTCGAGCAAGACCTTCATGCTTACGAAAATGAACAGTGGATTATTGAAGATTTAGTCCACGTGCCGGGAAATAAAATTGCTGAGAATCAATATCTAACCAGGATTGCGCCAATTAAAGAGACTATGTTTAGCACGATTAGTGGTTTCATTAGCAATTTGCGTACACCAGAGAAAAGTCACGCGAGTAAAACATTGTATGCACTACCAATGGCAGCCGATGTGCGAGGTTATTTTACGTATGCGGATGCCAAGATGTTAAGTTATATACAGTCAGAGCGCACAAGTGAAATTGCTGAATTCCGTCATGCATTCACGAAAACCAGGAAAAGGTTAACAGAATTGAGGCAGCTTGATGTTGCTTACACCTCTATAGAAAAAAATCAACTGGTCGAGGCAGTCAGGTTGTTAAGCCTGTATAATTCTCTGGCCGAATATGTGTTTCAATTGCACCAAAAACCGGAGTGGAACCTGGCCAGTTACCGGATTAATCACAATCTCACACCGCTATCCCATAACTTGTCGCTTGATCTCGATACTATAGTAGCAGGACAACATCAGTTAGCAGCATTGCATAAGAAACAATTAGTAAATTATGAATACTACGTACTTATTTTTATGGTCGCTGCTTTACTAGTATTGGTGTTTCTTGCAGTGATGACTTCCCGTAGCAAGGCAATACAACTTACCAGGCCGTTAGCGCAACTGGATGATGCAGTACGGAATCTGGTAACAACAGGTGAGACCGCATCAGTATCTGTCCAGGGTTATGCTGAGGTTGTTAGCCTTACTGATACATTCAATACAATAAGTATACAGCTTAACGAAAACAAGCAGGCATTACTGGAGAGCATGCGAAAACTGGAAGTGGCAAATAACGCAAAAAGTGTTTTCTTGTCAAGTATGAGTCATGAATTTCGTACCCCACTCAATGCGATCATGGGCTTCAATCAACTTATTGGTCTGGAGATTGCGCAAGGTGATACAAAAAACCTTGAGACCTACCAGATAGAAGTCGATAAAGCTACACGTCTGTTAATTCACCTGGTTGATAGTATGCTGGAAATGGTGACGATTGATGATCTTGTCCTGGATAAAAGCAGGCTTGTAATTGCCGAGATTATTGAATCAGTAATCACCCGTTATGCAGAACAAGCCAGGCAAAGGGAAATAAAGCTTGAATATACTACCCGTGAAAAAGAATGTGGGTATGTCATTACGGATAAATTCAGTCTGCAGAAAATAATATCTTACCTGGTTGATAATGCAATTAAATACAATATCCAAGGGGGCGAGGTGAAGGTCCAGTGTGATTCATCACAGTCTGGTTTGATCAGGGTTTGTGTGGCTGATACAGGTCCGGGTTTGTCAGATAATGATATTGAACACCTGTTTGACCCTTTTAACAGGCTTGGACATGAAAGCATTGGCGGTACTGGCCT
>JASFLV010000374.1:0-3101 GCA_050117915.1 Thioalkalispiraceae bacterium
CGTATTGACTAAAACCAGGTCGCCGAGGCTTAGATTTTCATTAACCACACCTTGCGCAGCAAAGATCATAATCATGGTCACCCCGACCGCAATGATGCTTCCTTGCCCAAAGTTGAGCAATGACATGGAAGTTTGACTTTTTACCGCTGCGTTTTCCCACTTTGACATGGTCTCATCGTAACGGTGATGTTCTAATTTCTCGTTGTTGAAATACTTTACGGTTTCATAATTTAATAAGCTATCGATCGCCTGCGAATTTGCCGTCGAGTCATGCTGATTCATCTCGTGACGAAAGTGCATCCGCCACTCGGTGACTTTAAACGTAAAGATGATATAGATGGCAACGGTTGAGAAGATGGCAATCGCAAAGCGGGATTCATACTGACTCAATAAAATACCCGCTACCAGTAAAAACTCGGCGGCGGTCGGTAATATGTTGAATACCAGGTAATTAAGAATGGAGCTAAGACTGCCGGCACCACGCTCCAGGTCACGGGAAATACCGCCGGTTTTACGTTCCAGGTGATAGCGAAGTGATAAGGTATGCAGATGTTTCAGAACCCGTTTTGAAACGGTACGCATGGCATGGTAACGCACCCGGGCAAAGACACCATCGCGCAGCTCATTAAACAGGCTGCTGACCAGACGCAAGGCACCATAACTGATGAGTAATAACAAAGGCAGAACGAGTATCTGCCCTTCAGGCAGATCCAGGCTATCAACGATATCTTTCAGGACAAATGGCACGCCCACCATCGCCAGTTTTGAGATCACCAGGCTCAACAGGGCGAACAGGACCCGTCCCTTGTACTCCCAGATAAATGGAAACATCTTACGCAAATTCTGCGAATCGCGCCGCTCGGTATGTGGGTCATGTGTATACCTAATATAATGTTGCATCGATATCTTCAGTTAATTCATGTTGTTAAAGAACATCAGCGGCACCTGAGCGGCATTCCCGATTTTCTTTTGATTTACAGCTACTTACCTGCCGTCGGATAAGAGGCGCTCTGCTCACCGGCCGGATTAAACCACTTCAACTTGTCATGGAGTTCTACAACATGACCGACGATAATCAGGGTGGGGGGTTTAACGTCTTTCTCGACGACCAGATCCGGTAGAGTCGCTAAGGTCCCGACATGGACGCGCTGATTCTGGGTAGTCCCCTGCTCTACCAATGCTGCCGGGGTTTCCCTGTCGAGGCCATGCTTGATCAGGTTTTCACAAAGTGGTGCAACGGTATGCAGCCCCATATAAAACACCACGGTTTGATTTGGCTGGGCAATCACATCCCAGTTGAGGTTGGTCGACCCATCCTTGAGATGGCCAGTGACAAACATACAGGATTGGACATAGTCGCGATGGGTCAGGGGAATACCCGCATAGGATGAACAACCCGCTGCTGCGGTAATCCCGGGCACAACCTGAAACGGGATGCCTTCCTCCATGAGCGTCTCGATCTCCTCACCACCCCGACCGAATATAAAAGGATCGCCGCCTTTGAGACGTAGCACCTTTTTCCCTTCCTTGGCGATACGTACCAGTAAGGCATTGATACTTTCCTGTGGCAGGGTGTGCTTATCACGTTCCTTACCCGCATAGATAAACTCGGCATCCCGTCTTACCAGGTCCAGGATCGGCGCAGAGACCAGGCGATCATAGACCACCACATCGGCCTGCTGCATGAGCCGCAGGGCGCGAAACGTCAGTAAATCAGGGTCACCAGGCCCGGCTCCCACCAGGTAGACCTCGCCATGGTGCTCCGGGATTTCGGCCTTCGCAATCGCCTCTTCCAGGGCCTGCTCCGCCTCTTTATCCTTGCCAGCGATCAGCATCTCGGCGATAGGCCCTTCCAGGATACCTTCCCAGAAGCGGCGGATTTCATCGCTGCCTGTAAAGCGGGTCTTGACCTTACCCCTGAAGCGCTCGAGGAGCTCTGCCAGGCGGCCATACGCAGCAGGGATGAAGGTCTCCAGCCGTGCACGTAACAGCCGCGCCAGTACCGGTGAGGCGCCACCGGTGGAGATAGCAATCTGCACCGGAGTACGGTCAATCACAGAGGGCATAATAAAGCTACAGAGCGCCTGATTATCAACCACATTCACCGGTACTCCCCTTGCTTTCGCCAGCTCAGAGACGCTCTTATTGACTTCAGGATTGTCTGTCGCGGCGATAACCAGCTGAGCCCCTTCGATATCGCCTGGTTGGAATTCACGCGCGATATGTTCCAGATCCCCGGCCTGCGCCCAGCGACTCAGTTCATCGCAAAGCTTAGGTGAAACAACTTTGACCTTTCCGCCGGCCCGGTCAATCAGATAGACCTTACGGGCAGCAATTTGGCCACCGCCGACCACCAGGCATTGCTGGTCACGGATATTCATAAAAATGGGTAAAAATCGCATTGGCGATGATAATCCTCAGCTAGCTGGAAAAGGTCCGTATGATAACGACTTAGCGCGCAAAGGTCTTATTCCAGTCGAGATATTCCCGCGTTTTTCAAATGGTTAATGTTGAATCATCTCGTGGAATGTTGTCTATACTCCTAGTGAATGGCTCAATCTCACCATTCCCATTTACATTCACAATGTAAGGAGGTGTAGCATGAGACGGCGTTTGTATTTCCTTCTCCCCAGTGTTCAAAGTGCCAAAGTAGTCCACAACGAGTTACTGCTCGCAAAAATCGATGAACGACACCAGCACGTCATTGCCCGTGATGATATCGACCTGGAAGACCTGCCTGAGGCAGATTTAAGACAAAAATCCGATATCGTACATGGCCTGCAACTGGGTGTCGTGATCGGTGGCCTGACCGGCATGATCCTGGCTAGTATCGCCTTGATGCTGGACATGATTGTACCTGGAATCGAAGCCTGGTCAGTTGCATCCTTAACCGGTGGTGGTGCCTTCCTGGGTGCGTTTGCCTCTACCATGATTGCCATCAATATCGGCAATACCCGGTTAACCCAGTTTAAGCCGGATGTTGAAGCGGGGCGAATTCTGTACATGGTCGATGTCAAATTTCAGCGTCTTGAGGAGATTAACCAACTGGTTCGCTCCCATCACCCGGAAGCCGATATCCGAGGACTGGATCCCCAGATCCC
>JASFLV010000375.1:0-3080 GCA_050117915.1 Thioalkalispiraceae bacterium
ATGGGCTCACAACGGATATCAGTAATCTGAATATCACCAACCATACCGGCGATGTCTACATTGACGAGATGGATACCAATTCAACAGATGGAATTACTATAGCTGCGATGAGTGGCACAGCCGGCAGTATCAATATCACCACTGCGATAAATTCTATAAGCAGTAGTGCTGACCTGCAGTATGCCGGTGCGCTGAATCTCAATTCTGCTGCTGATATTGACCTTTCAGGGATCAATACCTTCTCTGGTCCGGTGACCCTGAATGCCGCGAATGATATCACTCTGACTTCAGTACAAAACAATCTATCCGGTGCACTTGACCTGACCGCTGCCAACATTACATTGAATAACAGTGTTGCCACCAACCTGTCCGCCGTCTCTGCACAGAATCTCACACTTGTGTCCAATGGTGATGTTATCGATAGTGGTGTGATCGATGTGCAAAATGCGGGCGCGGGTCTGGCGAATATCACTTCCAGTACTGGTAGTGTCACCCTCACAGGTGGTGATGACGATATTGATATTATCAATATCTCCGCGGCCAACGATGCGACGATTGATGACGTCGACGGCATTGCTGTGGATGCCACCAACGTGGGCGGAGCTCTGCAAGTAACGACGGGCAATGCTGATACCACTAATGACCTGCTGGTTGGGTCGGTCACGGCCGATAGCATCACCCTGGATGCGACCGATGGGGGTATTTTTGAGATTGCGTCTAATGCCTCGGATGTAACGGCTAACCAAATTAACTTATATGCGGTCGACGGTATTGGTGGTGGCAGTGGGGTGAACTATCAGGTCGGAGACGACTTCAATAATATCGATTCAACAGGGGCCATTCGTACCCGCACCGCCAGTCTGACAGCAGAGAATATCAATACAACGCCAGGCTCAGGTGGAGTGATCAACATCGTTAACGATCGCGATGTGACCATCAACGGCCTGCGCAATAACAATGACATTGTCTTTCAGACACAGGGTGACATTGAGCTGTTCGACTCGACGGTGGGGACAATTATCGGTGAGGGTGCTATCGATGCCCACTATGGTGGTAATGTTGATGATACTGTTTACTATGGCAGTGTGGCGATCCAGAGTACTAACAATGGCAACCTGACGACGACAGGAGTTGGCCCGGCACCGGCGGATATCACGGCTGAAAATCTTTACGTCGCGGGAGTGACTGACTTTGGTACCGAGAGTCAGCCGATTCGATTGCGGGTCAATAATCATTTTGCACTGGTTGCCAGCCAGGGTGCGGTCACTTACGTGGGGAATCCCCCGCAGATTATTACGACCCCGGCAGATTTTGTTCTGTTAGTTGTCCAGGGTGTCACCGGCCTGTCCAACCAGCAACTGATTGACCTGGAAACACTGGGTGAGGTCGACCCGGCAATCTTCACCGAGGTGAGAAATTATAACTATGATGATATTGCGATCATGTTGCCTGCGGATCAGCGCTATACAACACCGGATGAAGATGAAGAAGAAGAGAAAAAGAAGAAACAGTTATAGTCCAGTGATGCCACGTATTTAAATATTAGGGAAACTCTGAAAAAGTCATTCCTGCGAAGGCGGGAATCTAGTTTCTTATTGCAAATCCTGGATTCCCGCCTTCGCAGGAATGACAGAATTGTGATTAATCAGAGGTTCCTTAGAATAAGTCAGAGATTCCTGGGGGGAATTTCTTGTTAAAGTTTTTAAGTAAGCCGCGAATTGGCTTAGGGTGTGAAATGGTTTTTGCAAGAACAACAATTAAAATAATATGTGTTTTACTCTGTTTGCCTGGGGTGCTTTACAGTTCGTTAGCGACGGCAGAATTCCTGGAAATGCCAGAAATCGAGCAATTCAGAGACCCTGAGCAAAAAACCCTGTTACGCGATCTGGATATCCCCGCGGTGCGGGATCGTTCACCGGATCCCACAGCCGGGCCGCGACTGGCGGTTTCCGAGTTCCGAATCCAGGGACTGGTGGAGTATCCGGAACTGGGGATTACCCGTGAAGCATTAGCTCAACTGGTTGAAGGTATCCGTTTCGATTTGATGGCAGAGGGAAAGCTGCTCGAGTCGGGGTACACAATTGAAGAGTTAGGCGAATTGTCCGACCTGCTGGTCGAAATCGAAGAAGAGACCCTGGATCGCCATGTTACACCGCTTGAAGTTCAGAAACTGGTGTGGCTGATTCGTGAACAACGTGGTAAACGCGGCGTCACATTAGGCATGATCGAAACCGTCGCGAACAAGATCACCCAGTTTTATCGTGAGCGTGGCTTTATTCTTGCCAAGGCCTATATCCCTAAACAGCGGGTTCGTGACGGGGTGGTCAATCTGACTTTGTTGCTTGGCATGCTGGGGGAAGTCGCCGTCAATGGCAACGAAATGTATGATGCTTCAACTTTGCAAGGCGTGTTTGCCGATCAGCTCGGCCAACCAGTGACTAATCAGGCGATTGAAGAGAATCTGTTCATTATTAACAGTTTTCCCGGGATTACCGTGGATGGTTATTTTGAGCCCGGCTACCAGGTGGGCGATACACGCCTGAACATTAATGTGAAGAGTGAGTCACGATATAACGCTAACCTCAGGCTGGATAATCATGGTACGGATGAATCAGGCTTATATCGTTTATATGCGGATGTCCAGGTTAATAATCTTTTCGGGATCGCGGATTATTTTCATGCCAGTGTCCTGGAGGCCGCGGAACCCAGTAATACGACCTACTGGCAGCTGGATTACGAGAGTAATTTTATCAGCCCACGCTTCCGGTTGGGGCTTGAGGCCTCGCAAAACCAGTTCGTTGTTGATCAGTCGGCTATTGCGACCAATATCGATCTGAATGGTATTGTGGATGTGCTCGCGCTGACCGGTGAATATATCAGTCAGCGTGGTCGAACTGAAAACGCCAGTTATGAACTCCGCTATGAATCGATCAAATCAGACCTGCAAATTGGCTCGCTGCCGGATTTCGGTAATGCACTGGATGAAGAGCTAACCCAGGTTTCTCTGAAATACAATTATGATTTCCTGGACGATCAAAATAAACGTCTGCATGAGGGGAATATTAAATACACGAACGGTA
>JASFLV010000376.1:0-3068 GCA_050117915.1 Thioalkalispiraceae bacterium
AATCTCCCGGTGATTACCGCAAACAGCACACCCAGGCGGATTAATCCTGCTTTCTACCTTCCTGAATTATCATCCAGGAATTCGTTAACTTACTGATATTACTGTCATCCCAGTATTTTTGCTGCCGGATTATCAAGCCGGAGGTGGTCGCAGGTCTGGCTGGCTAGGCTGTCCCTTAACGATGGTCGTTAAAGGGGAAATGGCATGAAGCCAAGCATCTACAGCAAACGCAAAAGACTGGTGTTTTTACTGGTCATGATTGCCCTGGCATCACTGGCGGTGCGGGCTTTGATTGGTTATCGCTTTCATGAGTCGGCCCTGTTGTACGTGGGGCTGCCATTTGCGATTGCATTGATACTGATTTTGTTGCGTCCGGTCGGCGAAGTCAGCTGGAAACGGCGCTACCTGATCCGGCTGATGGATGCCTTTATTATCATGTTTGGCAGCTCGGTGGTGTTGTTTGAGGGATTTGTCTGTGTGGCGATGTTTATCCCAATTTACCTGCTGATCATGTTGTTGATGTTTACCTTTGAGTGGTTCGCTCAACGTGCCAAACAAAAGGGTCGCAAAAACCTGTCGGTGCACCTGTTACCCGTACTGGTTTTATTCTCTTCAATGGAAGGAATTACTCCTCAGACAAGTTTTAAACGGGATGAGTCGGTGAGTGTAACGCGACTTGTTCCAGTGAGTATTGCTGAAATCAAACATAACCTGCAACAACCCATGGATTTGCAAACTTCACGGCCCTGGTTTTTACACCTGTTCCCCATGCCCTATGCGATCGAGGCGGGCAGTTTGAAGCCCGGTGATATCCATCAAATCCATTTTCGTTATTACCGCTGGTTTGTCACTAATCTGCATGAAGGAAAAATGTTACTGGAAATATCCGCAGTCGAGGATGAACGAATCAAAACCACCTTTTTAGAAGACAGCAGTTACTTTTCCAACTACCTGCAGCTAAAGGGCACGGAGATAACCCTCGAGGAAGTGGCGCCAGGACAGACACGGGTGACATTACGTATTGACTATAGACGTACCCTGGATCCTTATTGGTACTTTGCCCCGGTCTCACGTTATGGCGTGAGCAAGACCGCAGAATTTTTAATAACGGAGGTATTATCCCATGATCGCGCATGAACACAATGCACAAGCTTATGACAATCCGCGCATTGTCGAGTTGACTGACACCAATGCCTGGCAGGGAAAAGTGGTCTGGTCATGGAGTAAGTCGTTATGGATTACCGCGATGACGCTTACCGGTGTTGTG
This sequence comes from Thioalkalispiraceae bacterium, assembly GCA_050117915.1. Taxonomy (GTDB): domain Bacteria; phylum Pseudomonadota; class Gammaproteobacteria; order UBA6429; family Thiohalophilaceae; genus SZUA-24. The sequence continues at coordinate 1,268 of JASFLV010000376.1, forward strand.
GGCGGCTACTATACTTTCTCGCTGGAAAACAGCCTGGTGTTTTTGATTACTACAGCGATTACTTTATGCCTTGGACATTCCCTGGGCATGCATCGCCGCTTTATTCACGCAAGTTATGCCTGTCCAAAATGGCTGGAGCACCTGTTTGTTTACCTGGGTGTGTTGGTTGGCCTCGCCGGTCCCTATGGAATGATGTATACCCATGATCTACGCGACTGGGCACAACGTCAGCAACGCTGTCATCCATACTTTGGTCACAAGACGTCGTTTTTCAGAGATGGTTTCTGGCAAATGCACTGTGACCTGATCCTGGCACATCCACCGCACTTTGTTCCTGAACAGGCAGTGGCCGCGGATCACTTTTACCAGTTTATGGAAAAGACCTGGATGTGGCAGCAGTTACCGGTGGCAGTGTTGTTATTCTTTCTCGGTGGCATTGACTGGATCATCTGGGGGGTATGTCTGCGAGTCGCTGTCTCTGTTACCGGGCATTGGTTAATCGGTCACTTCGCCCATAATACCGGGGATCGTGAATGGCACGTGGAGGGTGCCGCCGTGCAGGGCTTCAATATCCGTTTTTGTGGATTGATCACCATGGGTGAATGCTGGCACAACAATCATCACGCCTTTCCCAACTCAGCCTTGCTCGGTATTCATGCTAACCAGAGCGATCCAGGTTGGTGGGTATTACGTATTATGGAAAGACTCAACCTGGCCTGGGACATCAAACGACCGGAGGACCTGCCGGTTAGACCAGAACTGGTACCGATCATTGAACAGGCGTCACCAGCGCAGAGCATGCAACAACTACAGCATTTGTGAGTTTGATACTTTAATGGTAGTCAATTTTGTTGCGGTCTATAGAGTGACATGCCTTGCTGTTACTAAGGGATGCTAATGTTCAATTGGTTTCATAGTATAATTGGATAATTTCACAATCCCAGCTCTTTTTTGTACTCTGTTCAATCGAGCTTTTTAACGCCGTATAACGTTCTTTTTTATCAACTTGCATTATATAGATAAAATTCTGTTCGAAGAAATCTGGGAATTCCTTCTGCACAGCTTCAGCAATTCGTCCTTCTTTAATGGTTAGACTGACTGGTTGGTCGATGATTTCAGCATATATATCACATAATTTATAATAGGGTCCTGTTTGACTGCTGCATGCTGTAATCAAAAACAGGAAGATAATTAAATAAATCGATTTTGTTATACTGTTATTGTTTGCTGGCATGTCTTTGTTTTCTTATTTAAATGTTCATGTTTAAGTTTAGATTAGTCTAGAAGTACTTCATGGCGTTCCTCATGGATCAACCACCCTCTAGAATTTGTTGTGATTCTATATGGATCGACTATAAAATAGGCGGATACATAAACAGGCTTGTTATTCTCTTTACCAATTTCTTCAACATGCCAAATTTCATCTCCTGTTCGTGATAGGACTCTGTAAGTCGTATTTGCTAGACTCAGCCATGTCGTTGCTACAGTAAATATCAATCCGGCTCCTGCTGAAACGGCGCCTGCAGCAATACCCAATGCGGCTGTCAAGACTGGGTAACTCTGACCGCCAAGCAACTCAGTATTCAATTTATTAATTATATGTTTGTTTGCATGCGACAGTATTTTTACCCTTCGTCGAGAATGGCGGTTCTGGAACTGGTTAAGCGATGCACTACCATTTCTGGGTTTTACTGCCCATTTAGAATTTGCAATTTGGTGGTGTTTTACTAGCGCTAGTGGTTGTTCGTGGTTTTGAAGATAGGCTTTAATTACAGGATTCAAAAACTTCCCAGATTGTTCC
>JASFLV010000377.1:0-3065 GCA_050117915.1 Thioalkalispiraceae bacterium
GATTGCACTGATATCATTATAGGGAACTCGCTCAAAGCCACTGACCAGCGGTTCAAAGCCAGCCTGTATCTTTGGATTGCCGGTGGCCGTTAGCGTGGCCAGGGTTCGGCCATGAAAACTCCCCTCCGTCACAATCAGGGTAGGCGAATCGATGTCTTGGTTGTGCCCATATAAACGCGCAAGTTTTATCGCAGCTTCATTGGCTTCTGCGCCTGAGTTGGAAAAGAAGACATTGTCCATGCCAGAGATATCGCACAGCGTATCAGCTAATTGTTTCTGGGCCTCGACATGGTATAAGTTCGAGGTATGAATGAGTTTACCTGCCTGGTCACAAAGCGCCTTGCTGATTTCAGGGTGGGCATGACCCAGTGCGCATACGGCAATCCCGCCAAGTGCATCCAGGTATTGCTTACCATCGGTATCCCACAATACCGCGCCTTCGCCATGGGAGAAGGCCACCGGTAATGGGGCATAGTTTTTCATTAAGTGGTCCATATTTTTCTTGTTAGCCAAAAATAAAAAAGCAGCCGAAATAGGGCCGCCTGCAAAGATTTAATTCTATCGGAGTTTATCTATTAGACAAGCCCTCAAAAGCAGAAAACCCGGCATATTGCCGGGTTTTCTGCTGCTTAGACCCGATTTTTACTAAAATGGGAAGCCATGTCCTTGCGCAATCATACCCAGAATCATGGGAATCGATAACAGGGTATTGGTACGTGAAGCCATCAGGGCAACAGTGGCTGCCTTCGCTTTCGCTTCATCGCTGGCTTCAACCATACCCAGTACCTTCTTCTGGTTTGGCCAGATCAGGACCCAGACGTTGAAGAGCATAATCGTACCTAACCAGGCGCCCATACCGATGGCTTGATAACCTTCTGCCAGGGTAAAGGCGGCGACGACACCTGAGCCTTCAGCAGTATGCATAGCTTCGAGTGCCAGTGCACCGGTGATCCAGGTCGCAACCGCAGCCCAGCGGAACCAGAGCAAAGCAAGGGGGGCAACATGCTTGGTGATACCCGGTGCAGTCCCATCGGCTTTCGCCTTCGGCATCACAGGAACCTGGACAAAATTAAAGTAATAAAGCAGGCCAATCCAGGTAATACCAACCAGGACGTGTATCCAGACCCAGAAGGCCCAGGGATTGATAGCACCTGCCCGTCCTAATACAAAAATAAGAATCACGGCCAGTACCACACCTGTGATGAGTGTACCTAATATTGATTTAAGTGGATTCATGGAGTTCTCCCCTTATAGTTTTTCAGTGTGTGAATCAGCTTGGGTAATAAGAAATTTTGAGTATTCTACTATACTATTTCGTCACATGGCACCCTTGAAAGGGGGTTGGTCAAGCCTTGAACAATCAGCATAAACTCTCATAACCACATGAATTTTTTGTTATTCTCGCTTTTTACCACAAAGGATTAAGGGTATGAACCCGGTCGAGCTGAGTATCTTTTCCAATCGCATTAATGCCGTCTGCGATGAGATGGGGGCCGTCTTACAGCGTGCCGCTTTCTCGCCGAATATTCGGGATCGCCTGGACTTTTCCTGTGCCGTGTTTGATAGCGAAGCTGAATTATGTGCTCAGGCTGCGCATATCCCCGTTCATCTGGGCAGTATGGCCTACGCAATGCGCGATATTGTTGAACAACTGGAGTGGGCGCCAGGTGACATGGTGGTGGTCAACGACCCCTTTCTAGGAGGGACTCACCTGCCCGATGTGACTTTGATCAGTCCGGTGTTTGTTGAAGAGCAACTCCAGGGATTTGTGGCCAATCGCGCTCATCACGCGGATATCGGTGGTCACAGTCCTGGCTCGATGCCCATCTCTAAAACACTGGAAGAAGAAGGGATCATCATACCGCCACAGTATTTAGTGAAAGGCGGGGAGACCAACTACGAATTGATGGATCGGATTGTAGGCGTAACGCGGAACAAGACCATTGGCGAAGGGGACTTTGCTGCGCAAATTAGCGCTAATCGAACAGGTATACAGCGCCTGGCAAAACTGATTGAGCAGTTTGGTATTATGCACTATCAGGAACTACTTGATGCCTTGAATAATTATGCACATACGATTGCTTTGCAGATGATTAAATCAATCCCCGATGGCGAGTATCAGTTTGCCGATCTAATGGATGATGATGGACTAGGGAATAAAGATTTAAAGATTCAGCTGGCGCTTACCATCAGGGACGATCAGGTTTGTGCGGATTTCACTGGTACCGCCGAGCAAACGGTCGGTAACATTAATTGTCCTCTATCGGTAGTTGCGGCTGCGGTTTATTATGTATTTCGATGTTTAATGCCTGATTACACCCCCGCCTGTGCAGGGAGCTTTCGCCCGATTACGATTACCGCCCCATCAGGTTGCCTACTCAATGCCAAACGACCGGCAGCGGTAGCAGCCGGTAACGTGGAAACCAGTACCCGTGTCGTTGATGTTGTGATGGGCGCTCTCGCACAGGCTATTCCGGATAAGATACCAGCTGCGAGTCATGGCAGCATGAATAACCTGGCAATGGGAGGGAGCAATAACAACAATCAATGGGATTATTATGAGACTATCGGTGGTGGTATGGGGGCGGGACAGCATACTGATGGTCTATCGGGTGTCCAGACCCATATGACCAACACCCGCAACACACCGGTTGAGGTGATGGAATCAACTTATCCGGTGCGTGTCCAGCGTTATGCTTTACGACATGATTCTGGAGGGGATGGTTTATACCGTGGCGGTAATGGCCTGATTCGAGAATTTGAGTTTACCGATGCCGCGACAGTAACCCTGCTAAGCGAGCGTCGCAGGCATCATCCATGGGGTCTCAATGGAGGCAAAGATGGAATGACGGGACTGAATAAAATAAATAACAAGGTTATGCCAGCCAAGTTTTCACGCCAGGTTCAAAAAGGGGATCATCTCACCATCGAAACCGCTGGTGGAGGTGGCTGGGGTAAAGCAAATAATAATGTGAGCAATTAGTTATGTGTGGAATTTGCGGCGAGTTACGCTTTGACGGACAAACAGCGGATCCGGCAATTATAAAAAAAATGTTACCCAGACT
>JASFLV010000378.1:0-3054 GCA_050117915.1 Thioalkalispiraceae bacterium
CTCGTGGCACGTCTGATCCACAACAATGGGCCCCGCGCGGATAAACCATTTGTGCCCGTTAACTGCGGGGCTATCCCGGCTGAACTCATGGAGAGTGAATTTTTCGGTCATAAAAAAGGGAGTTTCACGGGTGCAGTGACGGATAAAAAAGGCCTGTTCCAGGCAGCTGATGGTGGCACCCTGTTTCTTGATGAGGTTGCCGACCTGCCTTTACATATGCAGGTTAAGTTACTGCGTGCCATCCAGGAAAAGGCGATAAGACCTATCGGTGGTAACGAAGAAATCTCTATCAATGTCCGTATTCTATGTGCAACCCACAAAGACCTGGCCGGGCTTGTCGCTGCTAACCAGTTCCGTCAGGACCTGTTCTATCGTATCAATGTCATCGAGTTAAAAGTGCCCAGTCTGCGCGAACGAACGGAAGACATCCCGGTCCTGGTTGAGCACTTTTTAAAACTAATCGCCACAGAATGGCAGACTGATATTCCTCACCTGAGTGACGAGGCCATGCAGGCCTTAATCAATTACTCCTTTCCAGGTAACGTGCGTGAACTGGAAAATATCCTGGAACGAGCCATGACCCTCTGCGAGGATGAAACAATAACCGAAGCTGACCTCAGCCTACCCGATGAACATGCAAGTAACGAACTCGACGAAATAACAGAGATCACGCGCGAGATATCAATTGATGAACCCAACTTGAGCATCGATGAATCTTTTTCCCTGGACCCCGCACTTAACGACACCGAACGTGATGCCATTACTAAAGCATTAGAAAAGACACGTTACAACAAAACAGCAGCGGCCAAGTTACTTGGGATTACCTTCAGGCAACTCAGATATCGGATTAAGAAGCTGGGGATTGAATAGTTGCTTCGCTTTCGTTGAAATTGCAGTAGTTTCTTTTGTTGAATAATTTCCTTCGTTCCCAGCGGGGACAGAAAAAACCACCTTTGATAGAAAACTTACATTCTTCTACCACGATGATTTCCAAAAACACCATTATAGGAAACCCAGTAACGACCGGTGCTATCCGCGCGGCCAATGATACGTAAGGCTTCGGTAATATGTTGCTGGTTTTGGTCGCGGGCCTGCATCCAGCCGTTCAGATTATACTTACCATTGCCGTCAACCTTAATGCTGATCTCTGCCTTAACCGGGCCCTGGTTTTGATCGGTTATCTTTATTTTTGTTCCAGTATTTTGCGGGGTCATGATCACCAGAAAATCACCCAGTTCAATATTCTGCGGAGCACGTAGAGCTGCTGATTGCCAGACAACCCGTCCGTTGGCATTCAGTGTTTTGTCCTGAATGTAGGTTAATTCGGAAATAGTCCCGCGAAAATTACCCGAGATGCTGATAGGAAATCCATAGATTAATGGTTGAACTATGTCAGCGGGAAACGCTAACTCAACATCGCTAGCATGGGTCGCACCACCAAGTCCGAGGGTTACTTCACCAGAACCACGGGTCTCTTCATTCCGGAATTGAAGTTGCATGTCTATATCGCCAGCCAGAAACCCCCAGGGACTCAGTTGCCAGTCCAGTTTGCCCAGGTTGAATGAACCGACTCGCGCACTAGTAGCATGACCATTCCAGATATTCCCATGTACACTTTGTAGCTTAACTGTTCGGGCGGCCTGAACTGAAGGCAAAATATGACTTGTCAAAAAGCTGGCGGGCAAGGTGATAAAAAGGAAAATAAGATAACTACCCAAACCAAGTATGATCAGTCGCTTTCCATGTTTTGTAATCTTAAGTGCCATTAACTTTCCACCAGAATGCTGGCACGGATACGTCCCGCGACCTTTTCACTATCGATTTTAAAATCTTTGACGAAGATCTTATGTCGGAATTGTAAGTCATCCAACCAGACCATCACGTCATCAAAACTGGAATTCTCAATCTGGATCCGGATACCACTTTTACCTTCTTGCTGTACCCGTATGTCTCCACCAAATTTCTGCCGTGCAGTTCGCTCAACAATCCCATATAAGGATTTTCCAGAACCAGAGGTGGCCCCTGAGGCAGTTGTTAGTTGCTTTATCTGATCTAAATGCGACTGCATCCACACCAGATCACGCTCCTGTTGTTCTACCTGTTTCTGACGTTCCTCAACGCTATTTACCAGAGGTGCCCAGATGAGTTGATAAGGTAAAAATATCGCCAGAGCAATAGCCGCCGTATAGACCATGAACCGTTCACGCTCATTTAATCGCTCAAGTTGTGCTTTTATTTTCTCTAGTATTGAATTCATTTAGCCTGATACTACGTACTTTTAATTGTCAATCGTACTTTTGTAACACCTTTGGAAGTACTCGCATTTGATTTCACTTCCCAACCGGTCTGATTCTCGATTTTTTCCTTCAGCGGTCCAACGTCACTGGATTGCTTAACAATCAGATCGATGTCCAGCTTGCCATTAATAAAGCGCATACCTTCGATCTTGGCACCACTTACATTTTTCAGGATCGGTGCTGTCTTAACCAACATTTCCTGGAGACTACCCTTGGCCTGTCCTTGCTTTTCTAGTAACTGCTCCAGTTTGGCCTCCATACTGCTGCGTAACTGATAACTCCTCGGTTGTTTTCCTTGCCCAAATGCAGCCCGGTAGATCTGGCGCATTTCTTCGGTAAGCGTTTCACTACGATTATTAAGATCGATAAGCGCGGTGATATTAACCACCAGTTGCCAGCCAATCCAGACTGCAAACAGTGCGGCCGCAGGTATCCAGGGTCTTATGTGGCGTCCCATACCCTGCTGGCGTTTATATTCACCCTGGAAGAGATTAACACTGGAGCGAGGGTCATAGTGCTGCGCCAGAATCCCGAACGTGCCGTTGCCACATTCCATCACATTAAACGCAATGTCACTGCATATGGCCTTGAGTGTCGTCATATGGCTGGCCTTACTACAATCATAAACAGCCACCTCGTCTGGTGTATTTTCAGCAACCTGTTTATGAAGGTTGTTTAACATAAACGGTAAGTTATCGATGTCGCTGCTGAAAATACCATTCGGGGAACGCACCAGCGCTCTATCTGACTCCAGCAT
>JASFLV010000379.1:0-3044 GCA_050117915.1 Thioalkalispiraceae bacterium
GTTTATCGGTAAATAAATAATCTTTTAACTCGCTATCGAATTTCGGGTCTTTGCGGCGAATCCATTCCAGCACCATCGACGCATGTTCCTTTTCTTCATCTCGGTTATGGGCGAGAATCGCCTTTAACTCCTTATCCTTGCAAGCATCCATACGCTGGTTATACCAGTCAACTGCTTCCAGCTCTTCCATCAATGACACGATTGCCCTGTGCATGTCTCTGGTTTCATCAGAAAGCTCATCGATGGGCTCATGATACCCTTCACTGGCCATAGCTAATCTCCTTTACCGTTACCAAATAAACAACAAGTTGTTTACAAATTTTTATAACCTACTAGGGCATCTGGATGCCGCCGCCGGGCGTGCCTCCACCAGGCAGCCCACCGGGAGGCATACCGCCTTCACCAGGCACCACAATCGAAGAGGCCTGTTGCCGGCGCAGCTCTTTTAATTCTTCCATGGTCTTATCCAATGCCTGTTGTGCGTGTTCCGGATACTTATCCACCGCTTCCGTTAAGGAAGTCGCCTCGATCTCAAAGGCCAATGGTAAGGCTCCCATCGGCGTCATCAACTGGGCCTGACCAACATACAAAACTGATCGATCGCTGTCCTCGCTACCATCTTGCTTGACCGGGGTCATGACTCTAATGCTCCCCATTTTCCGATCGGTATAAACCTCTTCGCGATACAATGCCTCGGCATCCATCTTGATATCTATTTTGTTTTCTTCAATCATCTTAACTTATCCAGTTCCATAATTTTTTGTACCAGGGAATATCAACTTCAAACTTGGCCTGCATATCGAAAGCATATTCCGGATCGTTTAACAGGTCATACAATGGCACTCGCCAACTCACGGTCTTGCGGTCTTCACTGAGTTCACCTGAGGCCTCAATGATTTTCGGAGTATGCAAAATGACTGTCCAGTAACGGCCAGCCATCATACGGCCCATCATCGCATTACTGAATTGCTCTGCATAGGACTCCAGCAATGGTTTGCGTGTGTCGCCCGCATTATTTCGAATATGTTCGCGAAAATGACCTTTGCCATCCTTTAACGCATTCATACTGAACTCGGCCAGATAATCTTCCTTATTCATCCCGATATGCGATTGCGTTACACTTGCATCCTGGGCCACGCTCAAAAACTTGAAGTCGTCAACGGTGACATCGGCGACACAATACAATACACCACCTTCTGTATATGAACTAAATTTAGCTGATTCAATGCCATCAAGTTCTGTCATCACTGTTCGATTTTCAAAAATCTCGTCACAGGCAGACTCATCCTGCTGGTAGCCCTGCATAGCCAGCATCTGTTCATGCAGACCTATCACCGTTTGCAGGCGCCCACGACCATTGTCATATATCCACATCTCCTGTGTGATATCAAAGCAGCCGCTCAACGGCAGACACAATAAGAGACTGATAATACGCAGCTTTTTAAATATTTTCTTTAGTTTTATCATAGGGTTAGCTCTATCCAGGTGGTTACTATAACACAGCCGTGTATCCACAGCGATTCAGTTTTGAGCCACCCAGCCTCGCTAAGCTTGCCAAACGCAACCCGCTAAACTGGGCGCCTTACAATGCAAGCATTTAAACATATAATTAGTACGATATTGATAGGCACACTCTTGGCAGGCTGTCCCAGCGTGGAAATCCCGTTGGGCGAGGCGACTGATAGTACCAAGGGCTGAATAAATGAAGAGCGCGACAGAAAAAAACATGCAGACGAAAGCCAGTCCTAAAACGCCGCGTCCAGCCAGGAGTGCGCCATTGTTGTTTATCCTGTTATTGATAAACAGCTGCAGTATTCCTGAAAAACAAATAGAACATCCCGCCGAACCTCAATCAGCACCCGTCACTTCTGAACAAACGAAAGCCGAACCAACAAAAAGCACCGCCACTACAGAGCAAGCGACAGCCGAGCCCGCAACAAGCGAAACCATCCCAGACACCCGTTCCCCAGCACCTCAAGCAATGCCTTCACGACAAGCCGTCCCATCCACCAACCTGAAAACTGACGAACAGGTATTAATGTTTCCCACCCTTGCTGTTTTTGATTCACAGTCAAAACGCTGGCAGTTAACTATACATGGCTGGGTATTTGAACCGGAACATGATTCTATCTGGCGAAATGGCGTAATCAACAGCCTGGCCTTATTCCTGGGGGTTAATGAAGATAGCGAGGAAGGCGAGCGCTTCAAACAGCGTACGGCCATGTTTTTAGTCGATAATGAACGCAACAAGAATATCGTTCTCACCCATGCTGGCAATTATTTTAGCGCACCGACCACCGGCGCCAATGGTCATTTCGAATTTAATGCCCGTTTACCCCCCGGCAAGCCAAGGTGTCAGAGCTGGTTAACCCTGAAAGTCAAAACCAGGGACAATGATCAGCGCCAGTTCAACGGACAAGTGCAATGCATTGAGCCGGAAGGTATCTCGGTCATTTCAGATATCGACGATACAATTAAAGATTCCAATGTGCTGGACAAAAAGGCGCTGTTAACAAAGACCTTCCTCAGGGAATACAATTCGATCAAAGGGATGTCAACGCTCTACCAACATTGGCATCAACGCGGTTACCAGTTTCACTATGTCTCATCATCACCCTGGCAACTCTATCCTGTTTTACAGCAATTTCTATCTGACGAATCCTTTCCAAGAGGCAGCATGCATCTCAAATTGATTCGTATCAAAGATGAAAGTATCTTTAACCTGTTGGCCACGCCAGCAGAAGGCAAAATTCCGACTATTACTCATTTGTTGGAGACTTATCCACAGCGCCGTTTTATTTTAGTCGGTGATTCAGGTGAAAAGGATCCAGATATCTATGCTAGCATCGCTAAAAAATATCCCAACAGGATTATCAAGATCTATATTCACGACGTCACCGGCGATAAACAGCGGATTGAAGCTGTTTTCAGTGCATTACCTCGCCAACAATGGGTCGTGTTTACCGATACCAGCGAACTATTGACTCACCAGGCTTTGCTTAATCCAGCAGAGTCATTCAAACATTAAGCAGGAGGTTATTATG
>JASFLV010000380.1:0-3042 GCA_050117915.1 Thioalkalispiraceae bacterium
CCCTGGCGGAGCTCGATGTCATCCTGATGCGCAAGGACCCGCCATTCAATATGGATTACATCTATTCGACCTATTTGCTGGAAGCCGCTGAACAACAGGGAACCCTGATCGTGAATAAACCCGCCAGCTTACGCGACTGCAATGAAAAGCTGTATACCCTGCAATTTCCTGACTGCATCCCTCCCACCACCGTCAGTAGCTCAGCTAATCAGTTGAAAAAATTTATCGAACAGCAACAGGACACTATATTGAAGCCACTCGATGGCATGGGTGGCGAATCAATATTCCGCGTCAAACACGACGACGCCAACCTGAATGTCATCATCGAGACCCTGACCTACAAGGGTCGGCGCATGATTATGGCTCAGCGCTTTATTCCTGAAATAGTACAAGGCGATAAACGGATACTTTTAATCAATGGCGAACCTGTTCCTTATGCATTGGCACGGATTCCCGGAAAAGGTGAAACACGAGGCAACCTGGCCGTGGGCGGGCGAGGTGAAGGAATTGAACTTTCCGAGCGTGATCGCTGGATCTGTCAACAGGTCGGGCCGCGCCTGCGTGAAATCGGCTTGTTATTTGTTGGTCTGGATGTTATTGGTGATTATCTTACGGAGATCAACGTCACCAGCCCGACGTGTATTCGTGAACTTGATACAATCTTTGAACTCAATATCAGTGCAACACTGATGGACTGTATTGAACAATTAAAACAACAATAATCTTATGCATAGAATACTAAATCCGGCCCTTACTTTGGTTGTCAGTTTGCTATTGACTGGCTGCCAACAAAAACCTGATATCATCGAAAGTCATGAGTCGGTACTGGCATTTGGTACCTTTATCGAAGTAACCCTGGTCAATGTCAGCCCCGAAGATCGCAAGCTAGTCATGGAGGAAATCGAAACAGAACTCCAGTATTACCACTTTGCCTTTCACCCCTGGAAAGCCGGTCCCACGGGTCGAACCAATCAGTTACTGGCTGCCACCGGTGAATTTACCGCAAACCCCTCCTTAATCCCGTTGATTAAAAAATCAAAAAAGTTTGAACAACAAAGTAAGGGATTATTTAATCCGGCAATTGGACAGCTGGTGAAACTCTGGGGTTACCATAGCGAATTTCCACCTGAACAAGGTCCGATCCCCAGCGATGCAGAGATCCAGGCGATCCTCGATCAAGAGCCCTCCATGCAGGCGATCTCCATTAAGGGTGTGCGACTGCACAACAGTAACCCGATCAATAAACTCGACTTTGGTGGCATTGCCAAAGGCTATGCCGTCGATTTGATCCTGCAGCACATTCAGGAAATGGGCGTTAAACATGCCATCATAAATACCGGCGGCGATCTCAAGGTCATCGGTCAACATGGAGACCAGCCCTGGCATATTGGTATTCGCGACCCACGCGGCGATGGCGTCATTGCCAGCATCGATTTACAGCATAACGAAGCGGCATTTACATCCGGTGACTATGAACGCTTTTTCAAAGAGGCGGGTATACGTTATCACCACATCCTGGATCCCCGTACCGGCAAGCCGGCCCGCAACGCACAAAGTGTAACGGTCATCCATAGCGATGGCGCCCTGGCCGATGCTGCCGCCACGGCCCTGTTTGTGGCCGGACCCGAGGAATGGATCGCCATCGCCAAATCCATGAATATTACCCAGGCCATGCTGATCGACCGGGATGGCAAAATTCATATCAGCGAGGCCCTGGCAAAACGCATCAAGTTTGAAAAACCCGATCTTGTCATCCAGACCGTTAAACTCGAATAGTTTCCCGACAGAGTTCATAAAACTACAAACTCACAATATAACTCGCGACCTTGTGGAATTTTATCGCCTATACTCTGTCTGAGCTTGCAGAATGGTGATGAAAGTCTTTTTCCATCTCGATCGCCAATTGTGTACACTTTAAAGCAGTATGACAAACACCGTATATCAACAATACAATCAGCATCAACACGACCGCCTAGGACTGACTGTATTCGTTGCCCTTGCCGTCCATGCAATATTGATCCTGGGAATCAGTTTTGATTTTGAAGACCTGCTGCCGGAGAAGAGCAGTCCGACCATGGAGATCACCCTGGTCCACTCACATTCAAAAGACGCCCCGGAAGAAGCAGACTACCTGGCACAGGCAAACCAGAAAGGTGGCGGCAACGTCGAAGAACGGGTGCGTCCCAGTAGCCCCTTTTCCAATCCCATGCCCACTAGCGAAGATGGTATCGCCCCGCAAAGCCAGCTGGACTTCACGCCCCCCCCTCTGGAGAAGAAAGAGAAACAGGAAGAAGTCATGACTGCCGAGCAATCACCCTTTGCCGATAGCAGTAAAGACTTCGAACGCGATGTACCGCTAGAGAGCAAAAGCAAACAGGCCGCACAACTCTATGAACGCAGCCGCCAGTTCGCGAAACTACGTGCTGAAATCAAGCAACTCAAACAGGCCTATCAGAAAACGCCGCATCATACCTATGTAACCGGGATCAATGCCAAACAAAACCGTTTTGCCAGTTATATCGAAGCCTGGCGCGATAAGGTCGAAAGCGTCGGCAACCTCAACTACCCCGAAGCCGCGTTACGCAATAACGTCAGTGGCGACCTGCTACTCGATGTCGCCATCAATCCTGATGGTAGTATCCACGGGATAAAAGTATTACGCTCCTCCGGCAAAGCCGTACTCGACAAAGCCGCCCGCGATATCGTCACCATGGCCGCGCCCTATGCCCCGCTCAGCAAAGAGATCCTCAAAGATACGGATATTTTGCACATCTCATTAGTCTGGAATTTCAGGGTTAAAGGGTTATCAACTTCTATTAATTAGTTTTTATTCATTATTTATTTGTGGTTTTTCATTCCCACCGGGAACGAGGTATTTTCTTTGTCTCAACAATTAACTTTCGCCAGCCACCACGTGGCTTTGGCGAGGTACTTTTCTTTGCTTGTCCAAAGAAAAGTACCCAAAAGAAAAGACACTCCGTTAATGGCTATTCACTCGAAACAAATTAACTGTACTCAGCAAGGCTGAGTGATTCGCCTTGG
>JASFLV010000381.1:0-3013 GCA_050117915.1 Thioalkalispiraceae bacterium
AACGTTAACAACTTCACTATCACCCAGTAAACGTTCATCGTGTCTACTCACTTGCCAATACAGAACTCGCTAAATATCTTGCCGAGTAGATCATCGCTGGTCACCTCTCCCGTAATCGTTCCTAGTGCTTCCTGCACCATTTTCAATTCCTCAGCGATCAACTCGCCTTCACTGTGCTGGGCCTGTTGTTGTGCCAACTGCAGGTGTTGCTGTGCGGTCTTCAATTCAGCCAGATGGCGTCGCCTGGCCATAAAGGCACCTTCCCCGGTCGCCTGCATCCCAGCCAGTTGTTTAATACATTTAATCAGCTCATCCAGACCTTCGCCAGTCCTGGCGGAGACCGCCAGGCTCTTATACTCATCTGCGGTTTCGATCATGCCGGTTGCGCGTCCAGTAATGTCACACTTGTTGAACAGAACAATCACTGACACCGAGGCCGGGCAGGCATCGATGATATGCTGCTCGGCCTGGGTAAAACCTTCATTATCATCCACTAACAGAATCATCACATCGGCCTGGTTAATCGCATCCCAGGTGCGGCGCATCCCTTCTTTTTCCACCCGATCTTCCGTATCGCGGAGACCGGCGGTATCCAGCAAATGGACGGGCAAGCCATCGAGCATGATCACCTCTTTGACAATATCCCGGGTCGTGCCAGGGATGTCGGTGACGATCGCCGCCTCACGCCGTGCCAGACTATTTAGAAGTGAGGACTTACCTGCATTGGGACGGCCAACTAGCACCAGATTGATACCTTCTCGAATCAGGCTACCCTGCTCGGCCTTTTCAAAAATCGAGTGCAGGGTTTGCTGTTGCTGGGCAATTTTTTCGCTAATCTTGCCTTCGGAAATAAAATCAATTTCTTCTTCCGGAAAATCCATTGCGGCTTCCACATAAATCCGCAATTCGGTGACCTGCTCGACCAGGTTGTGCACGGCTGCGGAAAAGGCCCCCTGCAGGGAGCGCATGGCAGTGCGGGCGGCCTGTTCAGAGCCCGCATCAATCAAATCGGCAATTGCTTCGGCCTGAGTCAGATCCAGCTTGTCATTCAAAAAGGCACGCTCACTGAATTCGCCGCTGCGTGCCAGCCTTGCACCAAAATGGGTCACGGTCTGCAGGAGCATATCCATCACGACCGGCCCACCATGCCCCTGCAACTCCAGCACATCTTCGCCGGTAAAGGAATGCGGTCCTGGAAAAAACAGGGCAATCCCCTGATCTATCACCGTACCGTCAGCATTTTTAAAAGGTAAGTATTCTGCCAGACGCGGTTGGGGACAATGGCTCAATACCTGCTCGGCGATCGCGCTGGCCATCGGGCCGGAGACGCGGACAATACCCACGCCGCCACGACCGGTCGGGGTGGCCAGGGCAGCAATCGTCTCAATCTTGTCAGTGCTAACTGTCATACGCAGTTGGAAGTTTAACAGCTAAATCAGGCAGGAAATGTTCTAGCCCGACCCTGGTGGGTTGCTCCAGGGTCGGGGCTGTGTGCTCACGAAGCGGGTTTTTTCTCGGACATCACGACCCGGGTGATGTACCACTGCTGGGCAATGGAGAGCAGGTTGTTGACCACCCAGTAGAGGACCAGTCCTGATGGGAAGAACAGGAACAGAACGGTAAAGACGAAAGGTAACATCATCATCATCTTGGCCTGCATGGGGTCCGGTGGCGGCGGATTGAGTTTCTGCTGGAAGAACATGGAAGCACCCATAATCAGCGGCAGAATGAAATACGGATCTTTTAACGACAGGTCATCGATCCAGAGGATCCAGGGGGCCTGGCGCAGTTCAACACTTTCCAATAATACATAATATAGCGCGATGAAGACCGGGATCTGGATCAGGATCGGCAAACAGCCACCCAGCGGGTTGACCTTTTCCTTCTTATATAACTCCATGATCGCCTGGCCCTTACGTTGACGATCATCGGCATAACGCTCACTGATCTGTTTCATTCGTGGCGCCAGTTTTTTCATGCGTGCCATGGATTTGTAACTGGTTTCTGACAGCTTATAGAAAACCAGTTTGATAACCAGGGTTAATAAAATGATCGCCCAGCCCCAGTTACCGACAAAATCATGGATAAACTCCAGTAACCAGAACAATGGCTTTGACAGGAACGTCAGCCAGCCATAATCAACTGACAACTCTAGTCCCGGTGCCAGGGCTTCCAGGTCTTCCTGAATTTTTGGCCCAACATACAACTGCAGGGTGGACTGAAGTGTTTCCTGAGGCTTAACCGTTTTTTCCGTCGACATCATCCCAATCCAGTAACGATTACCATTTCTGACTGGCTTGTGGGTAAAGTAACGGTAGACATCTTCTTTAGGCGGAATGAAGGCGCCCATAAAATAATGTTCGATCATGGCAATCCAGCCACCCGCGAATTCGCTATTGATCGCATCGAGGTAGCCTTTTTGTTGAGGACCTAGACTGTCATCGATGTCATCAAAATCGACCTTGTCATATTTATTTTCCGGGCTGTAATAAACCGCACCGGTATAGGTTGGCAACATACCCAGGCCACCACTATCACCCTGTGGTGGTGAACGTTCCAGTCTGACAAATGAATGGCCTTGCCAGGTTTTATTCGTCGGGTTATTTACTTCATGGGTAACATCTATTGAGTAACTGCCACGCTTAAAGGTAAAGCGTTCGGTAAAAGTCATGCCCAGTTTATTGGTCCAGTTAAGATCAACCGTAAGTTCATCACCTTCCAGCTTGTATTGATCTTCTGCTGTGGAGTAGATCGTCGAGGAAGTGGGTGTGATCGATTTTAATTGCTGGTCATTACGACTGATATGAAATCCATGTTGGGCATTGAAGACGCGCTCCCTGGATATATCCATCAGACGAAACGGATTATTCGGTTGATCGACGGAGACCGGGTACTTCAATAAATCGACCTGTTCAATCCTGCCACCCTGGGTATCAATCAGGATCTTGAACACATCGGTTTCGACTTCGATAAGTTTACCTTTGCTCGCCGTGGTCGGCTGCACCAGTTGAGG